>JAYEHL010000144.1:0-11463 GCA_034659515.1 Chloroflexota bacterium
CGGCGGAGGACTCCGACAGGTTTGAGACCTCTCCGCTCACCCATACGTCGGCCAGTACGCCGTCGGATTCGAGGAGAACCCGGAGGTAGCCCGTTATCTGGGCTACGGAGTACACCTGCATTCAGCTCGCCCTTTCCAGGTATTGTCCCGTTCGAGTGTCGACTCGAATTTTCTCTCCTTCATTTACGAAAAGCGGTATCTGGATGGTAATACCCGTCACCAGCTTACCCGGCTTGTTGAGGTTGGTGGCGGTGTCGCCCCTGAAGCCGGGCTCCGTCTCGATGATCTCCATCTCCACCGAGTTTGGCAGCTCAACGCTGATAACCTCGTCATTGTAGGTGAGTATGTCGAGGCCGAGGCCCTCTAACAGGTAGTTGACGGCGTCGCCGAGCTGCTCCGCCTTCAGTTGCGTCTGATCGAAGGTCTCCGAATCCATGAAGTAGTAGAAATCATCGTCGTTGTAGAGGAATTGGACGGCGTGGCGATCCAGTGACGCCCGTTCGAATTTCTCACCTGCCTGGAAGGTGCGCTCTATGTTATGGCCTCCTCGTATATCGCGCAGCTTTAGCCTGACCGTGGCGCTGCCACGTCCCACTTTTATGTGCTGCCAGTCGACGATCTGGTACAGCGTGTTGTCCAGCACGATGGTGAGGCCTTTTTTGAGTTCTCCGGTCCCTATCATATATCCTCCTGTTCGGAATGCTATTCGATCGATTTAATCAATTGATCGAGAACGCTCTCGATCAATATCGTATCGTAAAGGTTATCTTATTTTATTCGATCCGGTGAGGGGCCTGGCCCTTCCCTGTTCTAATATTACCACGTCTTCTATTCGCACGCCGCCCCAGCCGCTGATGTATACGCCCGGCTCGATGGTGAATACCATGCCGTCGGCGAGCACGTCGGGCGAATTTTGGCCCAGGCGCGGGGACTCGTGCGTGGCGAGACCTATGCCGTGTCCCAGCCCGTGGCCGAAGCTCTCGGCGTATCCGCCCTGCTCGATCACCGTCCGCGCCAGGCCGTCGGACGTCTCCCCGCTCATTCCCGCCTCGATCGTGGCTATGGCGGTGAGCTGC
The DNA here is from genome assembly GCA_034659515.1 of Chloroflexota bacterium. Classification (GTDB taxonomy): domain Bacteria; phylum Chloroflexota; class Dehalococcoidia; order E44-bin15; family E44-bin15; genus JAYEHL01. The sequence continues at coordinate 1,077 of JAYEHL010000144.1, forward strand.
GCCCCGAGCACCAGATCATATATTTTACCAAATTTATCATCTTCTTTACCAAGGGTTATCGTGCGTGACAGATCGCTGGCGTAGCCTTCCACTCGCGCCCCCATGTCGATTACCACCGGCTCGCCCGCGGCGATGGGGCGGTCGGTGGGCCGGTGATGCGGCAGCGCGGCGTTGGGGCCGGAGGCGACGATGATGTCGAAAGGAAGCGGCTCGCTGCCCATATCGCGCATCATACTCTCGATCTGCCAGGCCGCTTCTATCTCGGTCATCCCCGGCTGCAGCGATGCCGCCGCTTGCCCGAAGGCGTCGTCGGCTATTTTTATCGCTTCGATTATATGCTTTAGCTCCTCTTCATCCTTCACCGCCCGCAGCGATTCTATGACGCCTTCGGTGGGTATCAGCTCCCTGCCGCTGGGATTCGATGTGATATCGCGATACGTTGCGAACGATATATCCGCTGATTCGAAGCCTATCCTCTTTATGTCAAATAATGATACCAATTCGGCGAACCATTGCGATATCGCCCCATCTGTTCTGAATATATCGAAGCATGGCGACTGCTGCTCCGCCTGCTTGGTGTAGCGGAAGTCGGTTGCCAGGATCGCATCTTTCGGGGTGACAAGCAAAAACCCCGCCGAGCCGGTGAACTCGCTGAGGTACCGGCGATTTTCGGCTTGGGACACAAAGATCGCATCGAGCTTCTTCTCGGCAAGTAGCTGCCGTAATCTCTCCAGGCGTTGATTCATGTTTTTTTCTTCTTGAGCTTATCTATCAAAAATTCGATGGCCTCGATATAACCTTGCCAGCCGAGGCCGCTTATTTGTGTCGTGGCCAGCTCCTCGATCACGGACTTTCTGCGCCACTCCTCGCGGGAGTGTATATCGGAGAGGTGCACCTCGATTATGGGCAGACCGGTGTCATCCAGCGCGTCCCGCAGGGAGAGGCCGTAATGCGTTAGTGCTCCCGGGTTTATGATGATGCCGTCTGCCAGTGGAGCCTCGAGTTGCAGGAAATCGATCAGCGCACCTTCGTGGTTGGACTGATAGGATTTCACCGAGGCGTCGAGGTCCATGGCCCTTTTCGCCACCAGCGATTCGATCTCCACCAGGGTTTTATCGCCGTAGAATTCCTGTTTCCTCTTGCCCAGCATATTCAAGTTCGGCCCGTGTATTAACAGTATCCTCATGCTAGTCCCCCCGCTTTTTTGCCCTGGGATGTGTTGCCAGGTACACTTTTCTCGCCTGAGCTTGGGTAACATGGGTATATATCTGTGTGGTCGATAGATTCGTATGGCCGAGCAGCTCCTGCACCACCCTCAGGTCGGCGCCGCCATCGAGCAGGTGCGTTGCGAAGCTGTGCCGTATCATGTGTGGAAATACCCTCTTATCGAGGCCGGCAGCTATTGCGTATCGCGAAAGCGTCTTCTGGACGGAGCGCTTGGAAAGCCTTTTCCCATATCGATTGAGGAACAGCGCGTCTGTCGAGCGTTTACCTACGAGATGGGGTCGACCCTCCTTGAGGTATGAGTCGATCGCGCGTGCCGCCGGCTTTCCGATGAGCACGAGACGCTCCTTGGACCCTTTGCCCCACACGCTCACCTCACGGGAATCGAGGTTTACATTTAAGATATCGAGGCTGGCGACCTCGCTTACGCGGAGCCCCGAGGCGTACAGCAGCTCGAGCATCGCCCTGTCCCGCATGCCCTGTGGCGTGCTCGAATCGGGCGCCTCGATGAGCTTTTTTACCTCATCGTTGGAGAGGAACGAGGGCAGCCGCTTGATGAGCTTGGGCGAGGAGATATTGAGCAGCGGGTTTACGGATACGAGATTTTCCTGGGTGAGATATGTGTAGAAGGAGCGCAGGGCGCTCAGTTTGCGTGCCACGCTTGACCTTTCGAAACCTTCCTCCAGCAGCGAGGCGATATAACGGCGCAGTAGATGAACATCCGTATCTTCAAGGGTGGGGATATTGTTATTGACAAGGAAATCGATGAAGTGTCTCAGGTCATGGATGTAATTGCGTACAGTATATCGGGAGGCATGACGTTCTGCTTCAAGGTAGCGTGTGTAGTTGTCGATCAGTTCCGCCACGCTTTCTTCGCTCTGCAGAAATGGGATCATGTTGTAACGGCCTCCCGTTCCGTCTTATCGATATTGTCGATAGCGGTGATGAAGGCGCACTGGGTGCATTTTACACTGTCCTTTCCCCGCATGACCATCAGCCCCTGACATTGCGGACAGGGATGCGCTACCGGGCGCGCGTTGGAGGTGAAATCGCAATCGGGATAAGCCGAGCACCCGTAGAAGGTACGCTTCTTCCTGCTCTTGCGCTCGACGATGTCTTGACCGCACTTCGGACATTCCACCCCGATTTTATTGAGCACGGGCTTGGAGGTTTTACACTTCGGGTAGTTGGCGCAGGCGATGAATTTACCGAAGCGCCCCGTTTTCATTACCATGGGATTGCCGCAACTCGGACAGGTTTCCTCCGTGGGCTCGTCCGCAGCCTCCTCTGTTTTTACCGGTTTTGTGTTTTTACAATCGGGATATCCGGAGCAGGCGATGAACTTGCCGAAGCGCCCGTTTTTGATAACCATGGGGCTGCCGCACTTGTCGCAGATCTCGTCCGTTGGTTCGTCCGGCACCTTGACCATACGTTCTTTGGCGGTGTTGAGGGCTCCCTCGAACGGTTCGTAGAAGTTCTCCAAGAACGGGACCCAGGCCTTTTCACCCTGCGCGATGAGGTCCAGTCCCTCCTCCATCTGCGCGGTGAATCCGAAATCGACGATGTCGGGGAAGTGCTCGCTGAGCATGTCGCTCACCGTCATGCCCAGCTCCGTCGGGCGGAAGCGCCCGTTTTCCTGGACAATGTAATCTCTATCTTGGATGACTGCGAGGATAGGCGCGTACGTCGACGGACGTCCGATCCCCCATTCCTCGAGGGACTTTATCAGCGTCGCCTGGGTGTAGCGCGCGGGCGGCTGCGTGAAATGCTGTTCCGGCGAGAGGTCGATGAGTTTGAGCGGGTCGCCCTTCGCGAATTCCGGCAGCGGTGCCTTATCCCCTTCGTCATCGGCCTCGTCCCGGCCCTCGCTGTAGAGGATGGTAAAGCCCTGGAATTTCATCGCAGAGCTGGACGCTCTTAATAGATATATCGTGGCGGTTTTCCGGGGCGCCGCCTCGATATCGATTGCTGTGGTGTCTATTACTGCGGGGGCCATCTGGCTCGATACCATGCGTTTCCAGATTAGATCGTACAGGCGGTGCTGGTCCCTGGTGAGGTGCGCCTTGATCGATGCGGGGTCTCGCATTATCGAAGTCGGTCTGATGGCCTCATGGGCCTCCTGGGCACCTTTCGCTTTTTTGGTAAAGGTGCGCGGTCGTTTGGGCAGGAACTCGGCCCCGTATTTATCCTTTACATACTCTCGCGCTTCCTCGATGGCGGACGGAGCTACCCTGGTAGAGTCGGTGCGCATGTATGTGATGAGGCCGGCCAGGCCCTCCTTGCCCAGCGGCAGGCCTTCATACAGCTGCTGCGCTACGGACATGGTGCGCTGGGCGCTGAACCGGAGCTTGCGCCACGCTTCCTGCTGTAGGGTGCTGGTTGTGAAGGGGGGAGACGGTTGGCGGAGTACGTCCTTTCTCTTGATTCCGGCCACTTTGTAGTCGGCATCTCGCAGATCGTCCACAATCTTGGAAGCTTCCTTCTGGCTGCTTATGGCAATTTTTTTACCATCGATGTTTCCGATGAACGCAGCGGTGAATCGCTCTTTAGTCGCCGCCTTCTCCAGCTTTGCGTCTATCGACCAGTATTCCTGCGGCACGAAGTTTTGGATGTCGCGCTCGCGGTTGACCACCAGCTTCAGCGCCACCGACTGCACCCTTCCCGCGGAGAGGCCGCGTCTTATCTTCTGGCACAGGAGCGGGCTCAGCTTGTATCCTACAAGACGGTCGAGGATGCGTCTCGCCTGCTGCGCGCTGACGAGGTCCATGTCGATATCTCTCGGGTGTTTGAACGCTTCATGTATGGCGTCGCTGGTAAGTTCGTGAAACACAACTCGTTTGATCGGCATCTCGCTGAGCTTGGCCGCCTCTACCAGGTGCCAGGATATCGCCTCCCCCTCCCTGTCGGGGTCGGTTGCCAGGTATACCGCCGATGCGCTCCTGGCGGCCTCTCTCAGCTCGTTGACGACCTCCCGCTTCTCTTTCGGTATCTCATATTTAGGGGTGAAGGTTTTCTCTTTGATGTCCACCCCTAATCGTTTTTGCGGCAGGTCGCGCACATGGCCGACGGAGGCCTTGACCTTGTAGCTGCCGCCCAGCATTTTACTGACGGTCCTGGCCTTGGCCGGCGATTCGACGATGACCAGCTTGCCGCCGGACGATGTCGCCTCGGTCTTCCTTGTCGTTTTCTTTTTGGTAGTTGATTTAGTCGTACTCGATTTTGCAGTCATTACTCTATCTTCACCTTATATTCTTCACGAGATTCTCGCAGCTTTGTATAGTTCATCCCGCCGACTTGCTTGACCATCCCCTTGAGCTCCATCATCGCCAGCGTGCTGGATATCGTAGAGATGGAGAGATCGCATCGGCGCCCCAGCTCGTCGATGTGGATCGGCTCCGGTGACAGATATTGCAGGATGGTATGCTCGGTATCCGTCGCCGGGATCATATCTTTAGCTTTCGCATGCTGCACCGCCATCGTGAGGTTGAGCTCCTCCATTATATCCTCGGCGTTTCGCACCAGCTTGGCGCCCTCCTGTATCAGCTGATTGGGGAGCCCGCTCATGGGAGACAGCACATTTCCCGGCACTGCGAAGACATCCCGATTCTGCTCGACGGCGCGGTCGACAGTGATCCGTGCGCCGCTGTCCGGCTTCCCCTCCACTACCAGCACGCCGAGGCTCAGCCCGCTCATTATCCTGTTCCTGAGCGGGAAGTTCTCGCGCTTAGGCGGCGTCCCCAGCGGGTACTCGCTCACCAGCGCGCCGTGTTCTATAATCTCGCGTGCCATGTTCACATTCTGGCTCGGGTAGATTACGTCCAACCCGCAGCCGAGTACGGCGATCGTTCGTCCTCCGCTGTCGAGAGCCGTGCGGTGGGCGATGGAGTCGATCCCCCTGGCCAGGCCGCTCACTACAGTGATGCGGTTTCGGGCAAGGTCTCCCGCTATCTGTTCCGCGATCTCCCTCCCATAGTAGGTCGGCTGGCGAGTCCCTACGACGGCCAGCGACCAGTCGTCCTGCGGGGAAAAATGTCCCCTGACGAATAGAATCGGCGGAGGGTCGTATATCTCTTTGAGCCTCGCAGGGTAGCCCTCATCTTCGATGGTCGTTGCCGTCACCCTGTATCGCTCCAGCTTCTCCATCTCCTCGTCGAGCGATACTTTCGGGCGGTGGGACATGATCGACCTGACCGATCTTGCATCCAGCCCTGCGGCCTCCAGTTCGGTCGCGCTGGCATGCCACGCCCCCTCCATGCTGTCGAAGTATCGCGCCAGCCTGGAGATTCGGGCGCGCCCGATCCCGGGGATCAGCGTGAATCCTACCCAGTACTTGATCTCGTTCATGAGCTAGGTTATTCTAGCACATGATTCGTAGCAAAAAAATACCCCTGCTTTACACCGCAGGGGTATTTTATGAGCCGGAAGGAGCTATAGTTTTCCCCGCAGGAATCCAGATGTCTGATTTATATATCCCGTCTGGCTTAGCTTTCTATCGTAGTCTTTATTCTCGGCCTTCCACTTTTTAATTACGTTATGCCCCATCAGCCTGATGGCGAAGCTCCTGAACTTCCCTTGCAGGAACAGCTTGGCTATATTGGCTCTGGAGTAGTAGGCGCTCAGGGCTTGTACGGTTTGCCGCTGCATCTCAGCCGGAGACAGCGAGTCCGGCCAGTGCACTACATGCTGCCCGTCGAACAGTTTCCAATCGTTAGGAAATCTGTCGGCGATGAGCCGCCCGCTTCCCTTGATCGCAGTGTAGAGTTTGCTGCCTATCAGGGGAACCAGGACGCATAATTGCAGGCTGTCCACACCGATCTTGTGATAGATATCGGTGAAGCCGTCAGAGATAAACATTCCATGTACTCTTATGCGATATTTATGGAGGACATCGATGCAATTTGTAACTTCCTCCGGCGTCTGTTTTTTATTGTATTTCTTAAGCACGTCGGGGTTCAGCGATTCAAATCCGATGCACAATTGCCAGCAGTTAGCACGGGACATAAGCTTCACGAACTCCTCGTCCTTATAGACGCTGGCTCTCGTTTGGGCTATCCATTGAGGCGTGAGCTTATGCTGAATCATTTTATTTAGAAGCTCGGAAGTATGGGCCTTATTGGCATCGAAGTTATCATCGTAGAAGAATATCTTTCGATGTTCCCTTCGGGATATTTCCTCTATAACACTGTCGGTGGATCGGTGCCGATACTTCCTGCCGAACATCGCGGTGACGGAACAGAATGTGCAATCGAAGGGACAGCCGCGCGAAGTGGATACAGGCGTAACCTTCATCTGCTTTCCGATACCGTCTATCAGCGAGAAATCCGGGAAGGGAAGGTCATCGAGGTTTTCCACAGGCTTGCCGGTGATGATTTTTTCATCGCTGCCCTTCTCCACCAGATCGACGATAATTGTTTCGGCCTCACCGGTTACCACGTGGTCAGCGTAACTGGCGGCCTCCTCAGGAAGGAATGTGGCGTGGCTGCCGCCGATCAGCACCCTGGCATTAGGATTGATCCCCTTAATCTTCTGGGCGATCTCGTAGCCCCTCGGCGCCGTTGACGTCATTATCGATATACCTACTACATTCGAGTCCTTGATACGGTTGTAGTCTATGTCTTTGATGTTCTCATTGAAGATAGTGATATCGTGGCCTGCGTTCTTCAGGATAGTTCCCAGGTATATAGGACCCAGTAACGGCAGCTGCTTGATTACCGTGGTGTAGACATTAACGAAGGGGGGTTTTGGCTCGATAAGGGCTACCTTCATTTTTCGATTCCTTGACTCGCATAGCCACTGTAAATTTGGAGTAACTAAAAGTATCACATTATGTCGTGAAATGCAAGAGGAATTCGGTGGTTTTTCCAAAGTTGTGAAAATTACACATTACCAGTGTGACAGGCTCCTCGCTGTTTCACGTGGGTGTAGTGCACCCCTCTAAGACAAGGTTTGACTAAGAGAGTCTGCTGGATATTTTTATGCTCCTCTATGAATTGCATCGGTGATTTGTATCCCAGTGTCGAGTGCAGGTATTGCGTGTTATAGTGGTCGATCCATTTATCCAGGGCGTCGGTCAGATCGAACGGGCTACGCCATTCCTTGAGCCATAGCAACTCTTCCTTCATCGTGCGAAAGACTCTTTCCGTATCCGCATTCCCTTTTGGATTTCCATAACTGGTAAACGCCTGTTTTATCTCCATCGTATGACAGGCTTTCATGAAGGCCATCGAGGTCGGCTGGCTGCCATTATCACTCATCAGGTGTAAATCCCGTTCTCTTACTCCGTCCGGGAATTCACTGTTAACCGCTTCGTCCAATGCTTCAAGCCAGTGGCAACTCTTACACTGCATCCCGGCGTAATATCCCTCTATCTTCTTCGTGTACCAGTCTAGGACCACGACGATGTACATCCAGCCAAAACCAGCCACCATTACCTTGGTCATGTCTATTCCCCACCATTGCAGCGGTCGTGTCGGTTTCGGCTTACCTCGTTTTGGTGCCCGCACTGCTTTCAGTTTCGTGTCCGCTTTCACCGTCAGATCATACTTCTGCATTAACCGCAGTACTCTCTTCCGGTTTATCTCCAGACCATCAACGTACTTCAGATGCGCCCAGACATGCTGGTAGCCCCAGAATGGATGGTCTACTTTCAGTTCCTTTATCCTTGCTACTATCAGATTGTTTCTTTCAATCACTGCCGGAGATTCCCGCCGCTTCATTTGTGCTACTCTTCTGTTTTTTTAACTCTACCGTCAGTTCACCGATCATTCTCTTTAGCCGTTCGTTCTCTTTTTCAAGACTCGCCTGCTTCTTTTCGGTGTTTTCGAACACCTTCGGCATCTGTTTTATGAACTGGTCTCGCCACTGGTAGTACTGTGCCTGGCTTATCTGGTGTTCAGTGCAGATATCTGCTACCGGTGTCCCTTTCAGCCCCTGCATCACTACCATGGCTTTCGTCTTCGCATCCCATTTCCTTCGTTTTGTCATGGCTGTTTCTCCTCTTTCTCCAGCCATTTTACTCTCTTAACTATCGTCCTGTCTTAATGGGGTGCAGTATAAAAGTTCAAGCCTTACCCATCCTAAACAGCGAGGAACCGTGTGACATATTGTGGTTTATGGAAGATTGTTCTTGTATGTACCTTCGGCTGTATTCACGGCGGGAAGAAGATGACGTGCTCGTAAATGACAGGATTTCAATCGAGTGGATTGCAAAAAACAACCATGCTGCGTCCCTTTAGATATTAAGTATAGATTATTCACTGGCTGATAACGTCATAAAGATTGCAATAATAAACATGGGCTTCACTATCTTCTGTTTCATCCCAATAAGGAAGTTTGTTATGAAGGCAGATAACAAGCTCTAACTCATCATCTTGATCACATTGCTGCATGGTTAAAGACCAAGAAGGTGATTGGCCCTGCATCAAAACCTTGCAGTGATCTTTATCATAGACGAATCTGTTAGTAGCTAGCTCTGATCCGGTATTTTCAAAATAAATAATGTCACCCCAGCCCCCCTCACTTCTTTTTATCAACGGCAGAAAGAATGATATCATCATAACCATCCTGGTTTCCATCGACAACTAATGTATTTGCATAACATCCAATATAGGGATAGTTTGGTGAATCAAAATCAACATCCAATGTGTGAAGAGCCATTTCATTATTTTCTATGGTGATGCAATTTGCAATAGACGCATTTTCACAACCTATTACTCCACGTGAATTAAGTACAATTGCTTCATTACCATTCCCTATGTCACCGTCAAGGTTTGCAGAAGTAAGTCCACTATATGTTTTTCCCTCAGAACGTATTTTATCTACTTCTTCAAAAAGATAATTGATATCTGGGTCTGATGATTCAAGTCTTTTATAAAGATAAATCTCTGAACCTATCACTGTACCATAAGGATCTTCATCATTCCAGTATTCAACAGATACGGCAATATCCATGAGCCCATCATCATTGTAATCAAGGATTCCAAAACCATTCAATGTTGAGGAACGAACAAGAAGCTGTTGATGCCATTGGTCAGGGGTAAAAACCATTTCACTGATAATGCCATTATGGTTTACATACAAATGCTTAACATAAAATGCCTCATTTTCATAAGGATACTCGCCAACAGTTGTAGGTGTTTCATATGTATAGTTATAATTGTTGAAACCATCAACAGGCTGTTCTAAAACAAAAAGCCTGGAGCTACCTGTCATACCGTTAAACATTGTTGCAGTGGTTACCATGATATCTGGTAAACCATTATCCTTGTTCCGGAAACTCGGAGATATCACATGTGGAAATAAGGAAGAAAAATCTCTATTTGCGATTTCCTCGCCCCAATTACCCCAAACAAGTGGTTGAGGATTTATAAGGCTACTCGGCTCATTTAAATCAATAAAAATCACACCTGGAAACGGATGATACTTCTCCCCCTCCAAAGGAAATGATACAACATCAGCACAGGTAACAATTTCCTTGAATCCATCATTGTCTATATCACCACCGATCAATCCTTTTACAGGCCAACAATCACTAAATTCTGCTCTACGGACAAAATTGGGATGAAGAAACTCTTTTTCCCAAGTTCCACTATAATTCGTATTTATAAATATTCCACATGCACCATGATGATAGTGAGTGAGAGCTACCTGAGAACCATTACCAAAGAGATCTCCAACTACCATCGTTTGGAAACTATGTTCCTCACCGTTATAATTTGGTGAAGCACCTATAGGAATCCACCAATCTTCAAGGGCGTTGAAATGATCGTGTGTATTCTCTATCTCATTTTCACCCGTTAAAAGTAAATGGACGCCTATACCTATGCCCACTAATAAAAACACAGTTGCAGCAATTGTTATCGCTAGCTTCTTTTTTCTAATTGCATCCATATATGTTACCCTCTATTAGCCATTCAGCATTATTCTAGCATTGCCGTTATGATACTGTCCAGTTACCTTTTGCGTATTTTTACCTGGACTTTGTGTAATGATTGACCGGGGCTGATGTTTTCGGCGAACGGGAAACAACAAGGTTTGATATAAAATGGCGGAGAGGGTGGGATTCGAACCCACGGTACCACGAAGGTACACGCGCTCTCCAGGCGCGCCTGATCGGCCACTCCAGCACCTCTCCGCATAACTCCAGTTTCTGTGCCCTGAAATA
>JAYEHL010000145.1:0-2223 GCA_034659515.1 Chloroflexota bacterium
CAAGGGGTCGATCAGGCTCGCGAGGGGGGGTTCCTCGTCGGTGTCGGTGGCGTAGACCATGACCGAATCGTTTTTAGTTACAAGCGGCAGGTCCTTCAGCCGGTCGTAAAGCGGGGCGTACGCGTATCTCAGGTTGTAGCCCTCGCCGCCCTGCGCCCCGATGATGAGCATACCGTCGCCGGGGAACTCGTCGATAAATCTTATGGTGACCTCAACCTCGTCGGCTATATCCAGCCTGGGGTCGTCGATCTCGAAGTATACCGTGTCCTGCGTTATCTCCCTGTACGTGATCCCCTCGGCCTCCAGCTTTTCCGAGAAGCCGTCCGTGGGGGAACTGAGATGCGCCTTGCCGCCTTCATCGTTCCCGCCGACGTCGATGGAGTGTGACGGCGAGCCGCCGAAGGGGAACAGATTCACGAAGACGACAATCAGTATCACGATGACCGGGATGGCCCATATAAGCTTGATGCCCGTCCTGTTTTTGCGGGTCGCGTTATCGCCGCTCATATCAGTGATTATATCTCTTTAAGCTAATTATTCCCATTGTTCCAGCCGTATACCTGGATTTGTCCCGCGGGGGTCATTACGGAACCCTCGTCATAGAGGCTCAAGTTGCCCTCAATGAATTCCATCGTAGCGTCCGGCAGCCTGAAAGAGGCCAGGCCTTCCATCACCAGCCAGCCGCTCCCGGATTCGTTTACTATTCCTTCCAGCGTGTTCAGGTCTTTTATACAGGGGGTGTTCGTATATACGTCGCGGCTCTCGTCCCCGCCGATGCAGTATACTCCGTCGGTGCCGGCGATATCGAACGCCAGCCAGTAGTCCGGGGCGTCGTTCAGGTAGAAGCTTCCCACCGCGGGCCACGTGTCGATGACGACATCTCCATCGCCCAGGTTGTCGTTTATAAAGCCGTATGCGTGCTTGAAGTCCGGCTGCGGCGCCGTCCAGTCGAGGTAGTGGGTGTTCTGCGGCGTTATATTGAAGCCGGACGGATACATCGCGAGGCCGAGGATGATGACCGCGAATGCCGGGCTGAGGTACTTGCTCATCTGTGTCCGCCGGCGCATTTGCGGCGGAGGGCTCGCTTCGTCGTGGGGAGCTGCCGGTTCCGCACCGACGCCGCTTCTTCTCGCCATCAGGCTCGACAGCAGATCGGAGATATATGTTATGACGTAGCCGCAGGACAAAAAGAATATCGGCAACAGGAAGTACATGTATCGGAAGCTGAGCATCTGTACATGGAAGCAGATGATATAGAACGGCACGACGAGGGCCAGCAGCAGTAGTATCGCCGGCTTCAAATTGTCCCTGAGCATGACCAGCAGCCCCACGATCCCCATATAAAAGACTATCGGAAACACTTCCTTGAGGTAGGTGCTATATTCTTCGAAGTAGTTCATCTTTATGCCCCATACTCTGGAGAACACATTGAAGAAAACTTCCCCCAATACCAGCAGGATCACGACGCAGGCGGCGAAGATAACAGTCTGCTTTCTCTTGAGAAAATCCTTGCTCAGGTATCTTTTGATATCTTTGATATCGGTAAAAAACAGGTAGATGAGATATATCAAGATCAATGAGAAGGCGAACGTGTGGGTGAGGACGGCGCATATTGTTGAGAGGATGGTCAATGTCAGATAGCGGTTGCGCCTCTCCTGAGTGAATAAGTAGAAACAATACAGGGACAGGATATAGAAGAACTGCAACAGCTGGTACATCCTCGCCTGCCTTGACCAGGCGATCTCTACGATGGAGAAGGTCAGCAGGACGCTTGCGATCAGGGCCGTCTTTTTATCGCAAATCCTCCTGGTGAAGAAGAAGACCAGCGGTATGGTAGCCGCTCCGAAAAGCACGCTCGGCAGCCTGGCGGCGGCTTCCGTCTCGCCGAACAGCCCCATGGAAGCCGCGGTTAAGCCGGTGTTCAGAAGACCGTGGCCATAGAAATTTCCCGAAGGAAGGATCGGCCATCCATTGTCCAGCATCGCCAATGCCGCGTTGACGGTATAACCTTCGTCATACCAGAAGGACTGGTATCCGAGGCCGTATATTCTCAGGACTAAGCCGAAGATTGTGAGCAATAGAAGGATTACAATGCAGGGATCAAGCCTTCGCAGTCCGGCATAAATCATATATTCGTTATCCGTTCGATGGTGCTAGTGTCTGCCATATTGTTGTAGGGTGTGAATTAAGTAAAGCAGTCGGTGTGTTATAATGCTGGCATGG
>JAYEHL010000146.1:0-11289 GCA_034659515.1 Chloroflexota bacterium
CCCGGAAGTTTCGATCCAGTAACAATGGGGCATGTCGATATTGCGGAGCGAGCGGCAGCTCTCTTCGACGAGGTCGTAGTCGGCGTTTATTATGCTCCACCTAAGACCCTGCTTTTCAATACTGAGGAGAGAGTGGCGTTGATGGCGAAAGCCCTCGATCATATCCCTAATGCAAAGGTGGTGAGCTATGAAGGGCTCACCGTCGAGTTTACCAGGAGTATAGGCGCCAAGGTCATCGTACGCGGGCTCAGGATGAGTTCGGATTTCGAGAAGGAATTTGAGATGGCACTCATGAACAAGAAGCTGGCGTCGGATATTGAGGTGGTTTGCTTCATGACTAAGCTGGAATTCGAGTTTGTCAGCTCAAGTTTGCTTAAAGAAGCCGCTAGGCTGGGAGGCTGTATCGATGATCTGGTTCCTCCCCATGTGATGGATGCTTTAAGGGAAAAGTTCGATCAAGGCTAAATTATTTGGGAGGTAATCGCCTAAACGGGGAAGCGGTTTCTAGTGTATTTACAGCGTTGCCATGAATACAAGGAGGTAGAAAGGTGGCTTACAAGATTAATGAAACGTGCATCAGTTGCGGCGCTTGTGAGGCGGAATGCAAGAACGATGCCATTAGCGAAGGTGACACGATCTACGTGATCGATGCGGACAAATGCACGGAGTGTGTCGGCGTTTCCGAGGATCCGAGGTGTGTTGATATATGTCCATTGGATGATTGCGTTGTCCTCGATCCCGACAAAAAGGAAGATAAGGCGAAGCTGCTCGAAAAGTGGCGCAGTATTCACCCGGGTGAAGAGCCCGCCGCGGGTTCATACTAGGTGACTGTTAAAGCGAAGATTTTCGTTGCCCGATGACCATGGTCTGAAAACCGATAACTGAGTTCAGCCGCGGGTTATCGAAGTGGTAAAGACGCAGCTTTTTCATCAGGGCGAGTACCTTGGCCCCTATATTTCTTATGAATAGGGGGCAGTGCTGTTCCAGATAGAAGGCTTGAAACATATAGAATTGGCATCCGAAAGCGAAGCCGTCTCGTGCTATCGGGATAAGGCCTGTTTTTGACATCATCTTAGATAGATGGGCATTTGATAGGCTCGCTTCCGGATAGAAGAGGAATCGGGGGCCCAGTAATAGCTTTGTGAATGAGTGAAACAAGGCGAACTTATTGGGCACCGATATTATGACCAACCCTCCGGGCTTGCAGACGCGTGAATGTTCTCTTATCATTTCCGCCGAGCGTTCAAGCGGGAAGTGTTCGATTACACCCTCTGAATAAACAACATCGAAGGTTTTGCCCTTGAATGGGAGAGAGAACCCATCGCCCTTTATTGTCTCTACCTGTACTCCTTCCTGGCGTGAGTAAAATGAGACTGCGGGGAAGGAGCCTTCCTCTACATCGACGCCGATGCATTTGCAGTTTAACTCACCGGCTATCTTTGTAAGTATTCTGCCGCTGCCGCAGCCCACCTCCAGAACAAGGGAATTTTCGGGTATATGATTTCGAAATGTCCTGTAGGCATAGGGGAAATGCCACGTATCGGCTTCAAGCCATTCCGGGAAGTATAACCAACTTGGCTCTTGTGACATCTTATTCCTTAATCGCCGTTCTCGGTTTAGAAGTGCGATAGAGTAATTTTGTCGTTCGTGTTCGGAAACCTTACTGAAAAAATTCCTTCACCGAATCGAACTCCGCTGGCAGAAGCACCAAAATGCCCGGGATCCAGTCGAGCAGAAGTTGTGCTATCCCCGATCCCTGAATGAAATCCCCACCCACCCCGTACTTAACACTTGCTGCCAATGCTGCTGCACATAGCAGCGCCCCGATTGCCAAGCCGAAGATGCCCCCCATCAGCCTGTCGAACCACTTCATGAAAATAATGCTGATGAATCTGCTGAGTATGGCAGCCAGAAGAATAGATAAGATTAGAGTGCCGACAATGATGATCGCATATCCTGTCCATTGCGCGTATTCGGGGTTGTCTATCGGGAACCAGTTGCCTACTGCGGCGGCATGATGTCCCGCTAGCACTATACCTACTATGAGGCCGACCAGTGGAAGGATCATGCTGAGGAATCCGCGCCAAACACCTACCAGCGTCGATAACAACAGGACTGCAATCAAGACAATATCAAACCAGTTCATAAGCCACCTCCCTAGAGATCACCGAGCCTGCCTTTGTCAACCCATTATCCAGATCACGTTTCACATTTTACCATATTAGGACTACTGTCACAAAAACGGGCAACAGTTTGGGAAAGCAGCTTAAGGTATTGACAAAGAGCAAAAAGTTAGCCTATACTAACCATTGTTAGAATAGGCTAACTAATTTTTAATGCTGTTCTGAAGAAACAGTGTGCTGGCAAACAAACTAATACAGGAGGGCTACATGCCAACTAAATCACTTAGCCAGATGAAGCCTGCGGAGAAAGGAGCGATTGTCAGGGTGAAGGGCGGAGCCGGTACGAGAAGTGTGCGCCGGCGCATTCTTGACATGGGAGTGGTGTCCGGGGCGCAGATTGAGGTGCAGAGGGTAGCGCCACTGGGAGACCCCATCGAGATCAAAATTAAGGGATATAACCTGACTCTGCGGAAAGAAGAGGCGGCGAACATCGAGGTGGAGGTGGCTTAGGTGGATAGCTCCGACTTTAGTATGGGTAGATGCTGTCGGAGATAGCAAAACGGTAAAGTAGAACGGATCAAGTAAATGAGGAGGGATCAATGACATCCAGTCCTACAAGTGAAGCGACGCCTAGCGAAAGGGGAGGGCACATAATAGCTAAGCCCTTGGGTGAGTTCAGGGCCGGGCCGGGCAGACAGAGCCACAGGGAATGTCGATATCGAGGCAGGGGTGACACAGGATGACTTATATGATGCCACTAAGCATGGCTTCACGTGGCGAGACTGTTCGAGTGGCCTCTATAAGGGCCGGCTGGGGCTTTCAGAGACGGCTCGCCGACATGGGCCTCACGCCGGGGACACAGATTACAATCGTTAACTGCCAGCGGCCCGGCCCCGTGGTGTTAGGCCTGCGAGGGTCGAGGCTGGTGCTGGGACACGGTGTTGCTCATAAGATTATGGTAACGGAGGTGTGAAGATGGCAAAGAATATAACGGTAGCTCTTGCCGGCAACCCTAATTCGGGTAAGACCACGGTGTTTAACAACCTGACCGGTGCCAGGCAGCACGTGGGCAACTGGCCTGGGGTGACGGTGGAGAAGAAGGAGGGGGGATTTGGCCACCGGGGCTACAACATAAACGTAGTCGACCTTCCTGGCGTCTACAGCCTGACGGCCTACTCTCCGGATGAGGTGGTCGCCAGGAATTTCATACTAAAAGAGGAACCCGATGTAGTAGTAGATATTGTGGATGCTTCTAACCTAGAGCGGAACCTCTACCTCGCCGTCCAATTACTGGAACTGGGCGCTAAAGTGATAATCGCTTTGAATATGATGGACGTGGCAGAGTCGAGAAAGTACAAGATAAACGTTAAGGAGCTTTCCCGTCTCATGGGGATGCCGGTGGTGCCCATGGTGGCCAGCCATAACAAGGGCACCGAGGATCTGCGGGGCACTATAGTGGATGTCGTAGAAGGCAAGGTGCCAGCGGACGGAGCGTATCTGGAATACGGGAAGGATGTAGAGGGAGAGATATCCAGGCTGGAGGGTGTCATCGCCTCCAGCCCGCTGGCACGAAGGTATTCTCCAAGGTGGCTGGCGATAAAGCTGCTGGAGCGAGATGAAGAGATAGTCGGTATGGTCAAGGAGGGAGCGCATGTCTAGCGAAGATATTATCCAGGAGGCAAAGCAGAGCCTTGCCCATCTGAAGAAGGTACGGGGGGATGATGCGGAGACTTTGATTGCCGATGCCAGGTATGGTTTCATCAGTGGTTTGATGAAAGATGTGCTGCAAAAGCCGTCCGTGGAGCGGCGAACGATCTCCGACAAGGTCGATAAGGTCATAATCAACAGGTTGCTGGGCATTCCCATCTTCCTGGCCTTGATGTATGGGGTGTTCCAATTCACTTTCGTCCTCTCTGTGCCATTCATGGACTGGATCGATAGTGCCTTTGGCTGGCTGGCGGGGCAGGCGGCGGGCATTGATGGATGGTTCGGCGCGCTGCTTGCTGACGGCATCATCGGCGGCGTTGGCTCGGTGCTTATCTTCATTCCGCCGATATTCCTGTTGTTCATAGCTCTGTCGATCCTGGAGGACAGCGGCTACATGGCACGCGCCGCCTTCGTGATGGATCACATGATGCACAAGATCGGCCTTCATGGCAGGTCTTTTGTCCCCATGATCATGGGCTTCGGGTGTAATGTCCCTGCCATTATGGCTACCAGAACAATTGAGAACCCAAAAGACAGGCTGGTCACAATCTTGATCAACCCCATGATGTCCTGTGGCGCACGCCTGCCGATATACATAATGCTAGCACTGTTCTTCTTCTCGGCCCACCAGGGACTGGTGGTCTTCTCAATGTACGCTGTCGGGATGGTCATTGCCATCTTGCTGGCGTTCATATTCCGCAAACGGTTGGTCAAGGGGGAAAGCGGCCACTTTGTTATGGAGCTGCCGCCCTACAGGATGCCCACTATAATAGGGGTGCTGACCCATATGTGGGAGCGCGGAAGTGTGTTCATCGCCAGGGCTGGCACTCTCATTTTTGCGGTGGTGGTCCTGATCTGGCTTCTGGATTACACCGGTGCATTAGAACCTATTGGGAGAACATTCGCTCCAATATTCGCTCCCTGTGGTTTTGGCCAGTGGGAATCAACGGTGGCTGTGGTGTTTGGTGTCTTGGCTAAAGAGGTGGTGGTTGGAACATTCGGCACCCTGTTCGGCATTGGGGGAGGGATTGTGGGCGGGACTCTTGCCTTCGAGCTTGGCTGGAGCGCGCTTACCGCTTACTCTTTCATGATCTTCTGTCTAGTGTCTGTGCCATGCGTGGCCACCCTGGGAATAATCAGGAGGGAGACCAACTCGTGGAAATGGACGGGCTTTGTTGCAGCTTATACCCTTATCCTGGCATGGATTCTGGCCACGCTCATATACCAGATTGGGAGCCTGTTCGTATGATGGATCATGCCCGCAAAGAAGGAGGATTGCACAATGAGAGATAAACAGAGGCTCGGAGTATTAGTGAGCGCTGCCTTAACCCTGGTGTTGCTGCTGTCACTGGCGGTGTCGCTGGCAGCCGTGCCAGTCGAAGCTCATGCCCCATCCGGTGCCGGTGATCCGGCAGAATTCGAGATGGATGATATCTGGATATATGATGTGGATGGGGGCCCGCTGAAGATATCGATAGATGATGCCGCAGGTGCCCACGAGGGCGGCCTGTGTCCCTGCGTGGCTGCTGCCTTCAGGGTTACACAGGCTGCAATTGGAGAGCTCTGGGATCTGGAGGAGGAGTACCCGAGTCAGGGCGAACTCCTGGTAACCTGTCGCCATCCCAGCAAAGGCTATAAAGACGTCTTTGAATATATCCTCACTGAGGGCAGTTGTACTTTCGAATTGCCGGAGGGAACCAGCATCGAGAATATCACGATGGACAACTATGTGTACACCTTCACCCGAACCGATACTGAGGATGAACTCAATATCCAGTTGAATGCGAGCGTGGTTCCCGATGGGTTCTTCGACATAAGGTACAAGGTAAAGGGATATGACAAGGGTTGGCATAATGACAATCCGACAGGCAATGAAAGGGATACTTTTGTCAGCAAGTGGTCGGAGTTCCGCGATAACCTTCTCACTATGGAGGCGTGGGAGCTTTTCGACGGCATAGACGAGGGGGTGGAGGAGTTCCCTACTGCCGGGGTGGCCTTCACCGGCATTCTAGCATGTCTCCTACTGTTAGGCGGTGTTTACTCGCTGAGGGGGAAAGTGAGGAGGAAGTAGGTGTATCGCTATCGAACCAGCGGTCAGAATCCCTCATCGCTCCTTGCCGTGGTGCAGAGAAGTAATCGCCCCGGATGAGGTGATGTGGTGCTGTCGAAGATATTGAGGGAATTTGAGGATCGCAACGGGCTACTGGACTTGAACGAGTTGAGCCGGCGGCTTGGGGTAGAGCGTAGCGCCCTTAACGGGATGCTGGATACCTTGGTGCGCCAGGGTCGGCTACGCGAGGTCAGTCTTGGTCACAAGGCTTGTGCCCATTGTCCCGGCTGCTTCAGTTGCGGACACATGCACATGAGCAATCCACCTGGCAGGGTTTATGAACTGGCAGGCAAGGAGTAACGAGAGCGTTACTCCCCCTAAGTTGAAGGGCTGAGGAGTTGTCCATGGCAAAAACAACAGTTGCTCGCTTACGGCTTGGAGGCTGAGCCATGTGGCCTTACAAATTGATAGCGTCGCAGATACGCAAACCCAGTGGCACAATCGGTAAGATGATAGGGTATGGGATGGCCAGGGGGCACAGACGACTCTACGACTGGACTATCGACCTGATGGATGTCCAGCCGACCGATCATGTGCTGGACGTTGGCTGCGGCAATGGTAAGGTTGTCGGACTGATTGCAGGGATATCCACAGAGGGTTTTGTGGCTGGCATCGATTATTCAAAGGATATGGTACAATCAGCACGCAAGCTCAACGCAGACGAGATTCGTTCAGGGCACGTTGAGATCGTCCACAGCAACGTATCGGCTATGCTCTATGAGGACGAATCCTTCGACAAGGTTTGCGCTATCGAGACATTCTACTTTTGGCCCGATCCGGTGCTAAATCTGGAAGAGGTATGGCGTGTGCTTAAACCCGGTGGCTCGGTCTTCATAGCGATGGAGATGAGTAAGGAGACAACCAATCAGCAGAAGGCAGCCTTATGGGCGGCCAGACTCGATCTCAGATGCTTTTCCGGGGTAGAGATGGAGGAAATGCTGACTGAGGCAGGGTTTGGCAGGACATGGTTCAAGACTGCGAGAGAGGACGAGTGGGGATGGATATGTGCTGTGGGTGTTAGGTAGGCGAGATCGCTTGGAGGTGAGATTAGAGGCTCTGATTAGAGATGATGGTGGGTGCCCTGGGGCCTTTGGCGAAGCCAGGTCGGAGATCATTGGAGTAACGTTGATTATACCTCCAAAAACTAGGCCAGTTGCTATTAGAGTCCCCGTATGATAAAAAGTCATAAGGAGAGCCCTAATGAAAGCAAAGAAGTATACACAGTAACAGGAAGGCATTGTGGAGATCAACTTTCCTCTTGCTATAACGCTAACCGTTCTCGCCGGCCTTTTCACCGGAATAGGAAGCAGCATCGCCTTCTTCATACGAAAGCCGAGATATTCTTACCTGTCATTCCTACTTGGCCTTTCAGCAGGCGTGATGGTCTACATCTCCTTTGTGGAACTCCTGGGAACAGCTATCGAAGATGTTGGCTTCCTCACCGCAAACATAGCCTTTTTCGCTGGGATTCTGGTCTTTGCCGTAATTGATATACTCATTCCCCATGAATACGAGGAGGAATCCGTTACAGATGCCAGATTTGGCCCCTCAAAAGACCAGCCACTGGATGACTCAGGCTTGTCTTTAGGGCCCTCTGCGAAGTCAGCAGCAGCTCTCAAAAGAAGCGGTATATTTATTGCCATCGGCATCGCTATCCATAACTTCCCGGAAGGCATGGTCACTTTCGCCTCGGTAGCCGGCGGGGATGCTAACCTAGGGGTGACCATAGCCGCAGCCGTTGCAATTCACAATATCCCTGAAGGCATCGCAATATCAGTACCAATATACTATGCCACTGGAAATCGACGCAGAGCCTTCACCTTTTCCTTCTTATCCGGATTAGCTGAGCCGGTAGGCGCCCTTATCGGCTATTTGCTTCTGCTTCCATTTCTTACGCCTACAGTTCTATCGAGCACATTGGCTGTCGTAGCGGGCATAATGGTCTATATAAGTTTTGATGAGATACTCCCGCTCGCTCACAAATACGGACGAGGGCACCTTATCATTACCGGTGTGATTTTCGGCATGTCAATCATGGCCTTTAGCCTATTCCTATTGGCTTAACAAGGTTACCTTTATTTAATTCTCCGCTGCCAACGTGGCTACCCCACACGCAATGACTTCCTCTATAATTACTTATCACACGTCACCATTCGTTCGCGACTTTTGGCCAGCGCAAATCCTTGGTTATGCAAACCATTACAGGGGCTTGGTCAATGAGAGCATTAAGTTTATAATGGAAGTGAGTTAGGCTTTCTTAACAATCACATTCACGGATGCCTAGGGGAGGGAACAGATGCCAAATAAGCAGACTGCTAGCATGGAGGATTACCTCGAAGCGATAGCCAAGATTAGTGAGGTAAAAACCGAGGTGGGGGTAACCGAGATAAGTAAGAGGCTTGGGGTTAAGAAACCCAGCGTCACCATCGCTATCCGAAAACTCTCTGAAGATGACCTTGTGGAGCATCGAAAATATGGGAGCGTGGCGCTTACACAAAAGGGACAGGTGATAGCGCGGGACGTTGCCCATCGCCACGAGATACTGTTTCGCTTCCTGTTTGAGGTACTGGGTGTAGAGCATGGCACAGCTCAGGAGGACGCCTGCAAGCTGGAGCACGGGCTTAGCCCGGTCAGCATGCAGAGGCTTACAAGATTCGTTGAGTTTGCACTTACATGTCCCCAGGAGGAACCAACATGGCGACAAGGACTAGAATACTATCTCAAGCATGGCAAGTGTAATTTGGAACTACTGAATAGGGGGCATCAGAAGAGGGATTAAGGTATTTACTTCTGAGAGTCCTGCGAAAGAACTTACCATTTGAAAGGGGGCTTGTGAGTGAGAAGATACAAATAACGGCGAGCCACTTGCAGCCGGGGCAGTCAGGTAGGGTGGTGCAGATACAGGGCGGGCACGGGATCGCCAATCGCCTTTACGCTATGGGTATAAGGCCCGGCAAAAAGGTCACAAAGGTCAGTTCGATGTTCATGCGAGGGCCGGTGACGCTCCGGGTCGGTCAGATGCAGGTCGCCATCGGGTACGGGATGGCGGGCAAGATTATAGTAGAGGTGGAATAGTGCGCATCCTGCTGGTGGGCAATCCAAATGTAGGTAAGAGCGCTCTGTTCACACGTGTCACCGGTGTCAAGGTCATCGCCTCCAACTATCCGGGCACTACTGTAGGATTTACCAAGGGCTCGATGAAGCTCGGCGATGAAGCTGTCGAAGTCATAGATGTGCCCGGCACTTATACTTTGGACCCCACCTCTGAGGCGGAAGAGGTAGCGTCGAGGATGCTTCAGGATGGCGATCTGGTAATCAATATCCTCGATGCCACCAACCTGGAACGCAACCTCTACCTGACAATGGAACTCCTTGAGAGGAACATACCCGTCGTTGTCGCCTTGAACATGTGGGACGACACCAAACATCGCGGCATCGATATAGATGTCGCCAAGATGGAAGAGCGATTGGGGGTGCCAGTCATCCCCACGGCGGCGACCAGTGGCTTCGGGATCAAGGATCTGGTGGATCGCATTTCGGAAGTCTCTTCCCCCTCGCTGCCCCAGCGCACACGGGATGAGCGGTGGGCCGCCGTGGGCAATATCGTTGGTGAGGTGCAGACAATACATCATCGCCACCACACCTGGCTGGAGCACCTGCAGGACGCCTCGATCAAGCCGCTAAGCGGCCTCGCGATAGCCGCCGCCGTGCTCGCCGTATCGTTTTTCATTATTCGCTTCATCGGCGAGGGCCTCATCGGATACGTCATGGAGCCGCTGTTCGAAAAGCTGTGGCTCCCGCTCATGATGCGCCTCAGCGAGGCCCTGGGCTCGGGCGGCTTTTGGCATGATATGCTGGTGGGCAAACTCATCGACGGGGAGATAGATTTCATTCAATCAATGGGCGTGCTGACCACCGGCCTCTTTATCCCTCTCGGTGCCGTGCTGCCCTACATCTTCGCCTTTTACTTAATATTGGGTCTACTCGAAGACGTGGGCTATCTTCCCCGGCTGGCGGTTCTGCTCGATAATTTCATGCACCGCATAGGTTTGCACGGCTATGCTATTATCCCGACGATGCTGGGGATGGGCTGCGCCGTGCCGGCGATCATGTCCACCCGGATATTGGAGAGCAAACGTGAGAGGTTTATTACCGCCACCCTGATCTCCATCGCGGTTCCCTGCGCCGCTGCGCAGGCTATGATCATCGGACTGGTAGGGGCCGAGGGCTGGCAGTACGTTGCGATGGTCTTTGGCACTCTTGTTATCGTTTGGTTTATAGTGGGACTGATCCTTAAAAAAGTGGTTAAAGGCTTCAGCCCGGAGATCATAATTGAGATTCCGCCGTATCGCCTGCCGTCCTGGCGCGGCGTGCTTTCGAAGCTGTGGATGAGGGCCAGCGGCTTCGTTAAAGAGGCCCTGCCCATTATTCTGGGCGCGATATTTGTGGTCAGTATCCTCTACGCTCTCGGCGTCTTCGATGCCATCGCCGGATTCACGGCGCCGGTGGTGAGCGGCGTTTTCGGCCTGCCCGAAGAGGCGGTTACGGCCATCGTCGTCGGCTTCCTGCGCAAGGACGTGGCGATAGGGCTTCTGGCTCCCTTGTCTCTCACCGCCGGGCAGCTTGTGGTCGGCAGTGTGGTTTTGACGATGTTCTTCCCCTGTGTCGCTGCGTTTGTGGTCCTATTGAGGGAGCTGCGCCTCAAGGGCCTGCTCGCTTCGATAGGCGTAATGTTGATCGCTACCCTGATCGTAGGCGGACTGTTGAACCTGGTGCTATAGCATATAGCTTCGTCGCAGGATTTCCTTTATCGAAAATTATATCCGGCATTGCTCAGCTATAATCGTCTGACCGGATGGGCGGTTTTTTAAAATTTCAACTCCATCTTAATGAATAACCCGGATGTTGCCATCCGGGCTGTTCGTTAAGCAGCTTCATACGTAAACCGCCGTAGGTTAAGCCAATTTCATCACTTCTTGATGAATGCCTTATTGCGATATTGTCAGTTATTCAGCGTGACCTGCCGCAAGCCGGCCCAATTTATAATGAGTGATAGGATACTATTTACCCCGGCCTAAGTACTCGTCAAGCATCTTGCCTTCAGGGAATGTGCTGTAGACCTCTTTCAGTATCTTACCGAAGATTTTGCTCGCCTGGGCCACAGTGAATCTTTGATTGTCATTTCTAATATAGGATATTGTTATATCCTTTGCGATGACCCTGGCCCCCGGCAGGGTATCCTCGCTGGCCTGGATCACTTCCTTAAGTACGGCTCCAAATACTTCACTGGCATTTGTCTTTGTGAAATCCGCCTTCCCGACGATTGCGACGCTGATTTCGCTGGCGATT
>JAYEHL010000147.1:0-2205 GCA_034659515.1 Chloroflexota bacterium
GAAGAAGGTTCGAGACCTGCTCGGCGATACCGTCTGGGGGATCGATGACGAAACGCTGGAAGGGCTAACAGGCGCACTGCTGAACGATAGAGGGCTCACCCTCGCGACGATGGAGTCCTGCACCGGCGGGCTGCTTGCCGATACTATAACCGACGTGCCCGGCAGCTCGGAATATTTCAGGGGCGGCTTTGTCACTTACACGAACGAAGCCAAGATCGCATCCGGTGTCGATGCCGGCCTGATCGAGCGATATGGAGCCGTCAGCCGCGAGGTCGCCGCCGACATGGCGCGTGCGGTCCGCAAGCGATTGCGATCCGACATCGGCATCGGCGTCACCGGTGTGGCCGGCCCGACCGGGACAGAAGGAAAACCGGTGGGCACCGTGTTCATAATCGTCGATAACGGAAAGGAGAGGAGGCTGGTTGAGGACCGCTACCCTCCGCTACGTCATCAGGTAAAGCGCCGCGCCGCGTATCACGCGCTGTTCGAGCTGCGGCGCGTTTTACTGGATATCGCATAATCTGTAAACTAATTCTACCCTCTCGATTCAAAGCATATCCTCCGCCTGTTTGACAAAGGCCACCATTTAGTAGTAAAAGTGTACAGCGATATCATGTAATCGAAATACTATGATTTTTAATAAATTTCAACCATTTCATATGAGGTGAGCCATGAGCGCTGGGGAGAAAACCAAAGACCAACTTGCAAAAGAACTCGAAAAAGCACAGCGGAGAATCGTCGAGCTTGAGGCGAGGGCGGTGGAGCACAAGCGCACGGAGCAGGCGCTGCGAGAGAGCGAGAACCGGTTCAGGTTATTAGTGGAAAACGCACCGGACATTATATTCACCTACGACCTCGATGGTACATTCCTGTACGGCAACAAGAAGACGAAGGGATTGCTAGGCTATTCCTCGGAGGAACTGATCGGCAGGAGCCTCGCCGAATCCGGTTTACTCCCAAATAACCATCTATTAATGGCAATGGATAAGATCGAGGAGAATCGCCGCGGCATAGTTACAGGGCCGGATGAATACGAATTGGTAGCGAAGGATGGCGCCCGGGTATTTATGGAAGTGAGGGGCGTTCCTATAGTTCATGAGGAGACTGTGGAAGTTATAGCCATTGCCCGGGATATAACCGAACACAAGAAGGCTCAGGAAGCACTGCGCGAATCGGAGGAAAAACTTCGCGCTATGTTCAGCGCTATTGACGACGGGGTTACTGTAACAGATATGGATGGCAACGTTACAGACATGAATCAGACCGCCCTCCGCATGTTCGGGTATAGGAGTAAAAGGGGGGTCAGCGGACTAAGTAGTTTTAAACTTCTCGCAGAGAAAGATCGCGCAAAAGCACTTGATGATATGACGATTGCATTCCAAGCCGGACGGGGAACCGCTACAGAGTACACATTAATCACTAAAAGCGGCAAGGAATTCAGCGGCGAAGTGACTACTAACTTCACCAAGGATGACTCGGGAAATCCAACAGGTTTTATCTCCGTAACCAGAGATATATCTGAGCGGAAACGGATGGAAGATCACCTGCGACAGAGCGAAGAGCGCTATCGACGGCTCGCCGAGAACACGCCGGCGTTGATCTGCACCTTCCTGCCCGACAGCACGCTGAACTACGCGAACACGGCATATTGCAAGTACTTCCAGAAGCGATATAATGAGCTTACCGGGCAAAAATTTCTCGACTTCCTGCCGGGTGACCGTGAACGTCGGATGGTCAAAAAACAATATATGTCCTTGACCGTCGATAATCCTTCGACAACCTATGAACATACCACAGTCGCCCCCGACGGCGGCGAGCGGTGGCAGCGGTGGACCGATCAGGCGTTCTTCAACAAGAAAGGAAAGGCTGTAGGATTCCAGTCCATCGGTTTCGATATCACCGAGCGCAAACGCGCAGAGGAGGCGTTGAAGGAGAGCGAGGAGAAATTCCGCATAATCTTCGGCTCGATTGCGGACGGCATTAGCGTCATCGATCTGTCCACCGGCAAGCTCATCGACACAAACGAGGCCGCGCTACGCATGTTTAACTTCGCGCGGAATGACATCATCGGAATGGACGCCTTCGAACTCATCGCCGAGAAGGATCGAGAGCGGGCGATGGAGGACTCAATTAACACGCTGCAGACCGGGGACAGCGGCCTGGCGGAGTGGTGCCTCCTCGGTAAGGGCGGCACGGAGCACGACT
>JAYEHL010000148.1:0-11245 GCA_034659515.1 Chloroflexota bacterium
TACCGGACTGGTGAAGTGGGGCTACTTCATGGACCACTTCTTGGACTATATATTCATCGCCTCATACGTGGCGGTGGGATACCTGATCGCGCCGCCGGAGACGGAGAAATGGTACGCCTTCCTGCTGGTCATCCTCGGCGCGTTCATGGTCAACTCCTACCTCACGTTCGGCGTGACCAACAAGTTCCAGATATCGCACTACGGCATCGGCCCTACCGAGATGCGCATCGTCTTCATCATATTGAACGCCATAGTCATCTACACCGGTATATGGCACTTCGAATACACGCTGCCCGCGCTGTGCGGAATATGCTCGATAGCGCTGATCTATGTTGTATACCGCAGCCATAAAGCGTTGTGGGAATTGGATATGCAGGCTAAGCGGGAGAGGGGCGAATAGCTCGTGCGGCCCTGTGCCGCAACTCGATCTTATCTTGCAACGAAGGGTGAAGCCGGGGCGACTTCACCCGCTATCAAATCGACGCCACGGAAGGCATATCTAGGGCTTTATCACCATCAGGTAACCGCCCTGCTCCAGAAATTCCATCTCGGCTATCACATCCTTGGGCGATAATTTCGTATCGTTGCATATCTGGGCGATGGTGCCTGTATTCTTAATGTACAGATTTTCGAGGATCTTGAAATGAGTGCCCTCCGTGATGCCCAGGCCGTTCTTCCAATCTTCAAACCTTTTCCTTCCCTCAGGTGATAGTACATAGTAGTTCAGATGTACGCTCATAAATCCCCCCCTCTCTGCTTTAAATCACTCGTATCACTCTTCCAGAAGCGCCAACAGAAGAAGATCGGCATTCATATTATCGGACAGTACATGCAGTCCATCAGCGCTAACCAGCCAGATAGTCATATAGTAAACACCGTGATCGATACAATCCGAAGGGCAGGACGACCCGGGCAGAAGATTATAGGTATCGTCCTCAGACTCGCAATATCTCCTGGCATCCTGAAATATGCCGGAAAGAGTTTCATTCTCGTCCACCGCCGGTTGATCGAACCAGATAGATACCTCCCAGCCGCCCTCGGAGTACATATAGCCGGGGCCGCATTCCCAAATGCTCTCCATCTCCGCCAGAACTCCCTGCGCCTCAGATGTGACCGCATAGGAATCGAGATACGTCCGGACGCACTCAGCGGCCTCCATCTTATCCGCAATCTGCGGAGTGGCTGTGGGCGTATGATTCGATTCCGGTTCGGCTTCAGAAACGGTACTTGATGCGAACCATGCCGCCAGTATGATCAACACAACATATATAACGGCGATCGCGGCGAACACGCCCTTTTTCTTCGACATTATCCCTCATATCCGCAAATAGCTTTTTGTATTATACCATTTATATGATTATAGTCCACCATGCACCCTGCGCGGAGCCGGTACAAATACCCCATAAGCTATACGACCCCGATCAATCGCCGTACCCCGCCGGATGCTCCCGCTTCCAACGCCACGCGCTCTCGATGATGTCGTCGATTCGGTCGAACTCCGGCCCCCAGCCGATCTCCTTCTTAGCCAGCTCGCAGCTTGCCACCAGGATCGCCGGATCGCCGGCGCGTCGCGGGGCGATATCGATAGGGATGTCCACACCCGTTATCCTGCGCGCCGCCTCGATAACCCCCAGCACCGAGCACCCCTTGCCGCTGCCGAGATTGTAGGCCCTGCCGCTCAGGTCGCCGAGCTTTTCGAGCGTCAGCACATGCGCCTGAGCGATATCGCCGACATGGACGTAGTCGCGTATGCAGCTTCCGTCGTCCGTGGGGTAATCATTGCCGTAAACCGTAACCCGGGCTCTATCGATGGCCGATTGCAGAACGTTGGGGATCAGGTGCGTCTCCGGCCGATGGTCCTCCCCCAGCCGATCACTCGCCCCCGCGGCATTGAAATACCTGAGCGATGCGTGCTTGATCCCGTACGCCATCCCGTATCGAGACAGGATACGCTCGAACATGTACTTAGAGTCCCCGTAGGTGTTGACCGGATCGCAGGGGTGATCTTCATCGATGGGGATACCCCGGGGCTCGCCGTAGACGGCGGCGCTGGAGGAGAAAACGATATCCGGGACGCCGTGTTTCAACATGCCGTTTAGCAGATTCATCCCGCCGCCGACATTGTTTATGAAGCACTCCCTGGGATCGGCCATCGACCTTTCAACGATGCTGTCCGCAGCCATGTGCACCACGGCATCGATGTCGTAACGTCCAAAAACATTGTCGATAAACGCCTCGTCGCGGATATCGCCAACGATCAGCTCGACGCCGGGGAGTACCGCCTCACGATGTCCCTGCTGGAGATTATCGACAACGGTGACCCTGTAGCCACGGCTCAGCAGCCCCTCGGCAACAACGCTGCCGACATAGCCCGCGCCGCCGGTTACCAGGATGTTCGTTTTAAACGATCTATCGGTCATATGCTATAGTCGACTAAGCCTGTATACGTGCCCTTACAGGTTTTCCCCAGCATAGTGACGAAGACCGACATTGTCAATACAAAAGGGGCCGGGCAACGTAAAACCGGCAACTATCGATACCCCCGTGACACGAACGCGACCCGTAAGTGCCTCTGTCTTTACAAATACACTTATGGCGGCTAAAATTAAGTTTGCTCGACGGGCGGTTAGCTCAGCTGGTTAGAGCGCTTGCTTCACACGCAAGAGGTCACTGGTTCGAGTCCAGTATCGCCCACTTTTACAACCGGATATGTGCCGAAGTGGCGGAACGGTAGACGCGCTACGTTCAGGGCGTAGTGTCCATTAGGGCGTGTGGGTTCAAATCCCTCCTTCGGCACCAAAACGCGCTTGTAGCTCAGTAGGATTAGAGCGCAGCCCTGCGGAGGCTGAGGTCGCGGGTTCGAGCCCCGCCAAGCGTGCCATGGGCGGTTAGCTCAGTTGGCTAGAGCGTCTGCTTTACACGCAGAAGGTCATTGGTTCGAGTCCATTACCGCCCACCACTTTTTTATGTACACGGGGCTGTAGCTCAGCTGGGAGAGCGCCTCCCTTGCACGGAGGAAGTCAGGGGTTCGAGTCCCCTCAGCTCCACCATTGATTTCTAGCTTTGATTCAGCCTTTGAGTTTTTCCTTCGCTTTCCCGTTCTTGACCTCACCTGCTACCGGCAATTGATCGGTATTGAGAACAAACAGTTCGACTATTCACAAGACAATCGATCGTCTCCATCGGGAGATTCAATCGCTTAACACCCGCGCCAGTATCGGATTCGATACCAGCACCTGCGATGGCTCCAAACGATACGATGTCCCATCGAAGACGAGCAGCCCCTCCCCCATCAACTTTTCGAGGCGATACAGCAACTCGTAAACATTTTTCAAGCCGTAACGTTTGGTAAAGCTAACAACGTCGATCCCCTCCCTCAGCAGCCGCAACCGCAGCATGGCCTCCTCCGCCGACTTATCGATCGGACTCAGCTCCTCGATCTCATCGAGGATGTCGTTCGGATCATGCAGGTAAGCATCCAAATCAGCGCGATTTTTGAAACGTTTGCCATCAAGATGCGATGCCGCTGCAGGTCCAAGGCCGAGATACTCGCCGCCGCGCCAGTAATTGAGGTTGTGCAGACATCCATGCCCTTCGACGGCGAAGTTCGATATCTCGTAATGAATGAACCCGCTCTCGATCAGCAGCGACCGCGCCGCATCGAACAATTCGGCCTGCTCATCATCCGTCGGCAGGTCACGCGGCGGCTCGGCGGCCAGCGGCGTCCCCGGCTCCAGCGACAGGCAGTACAGCGACAGGTGATCGACTCCCGTATCGATCAGTCCCTCGATCGAGCCTCGCAGCGATTCCCTGCTCTGGCCGGGCAGCCCGACTATCAGGTCCGCCGATATCGACTTAAAGCCGGCGCGCCTCGCCCGCGTCAACGCCTCGGCCGCCTGCTCCGCGATATGGACGCGACCCACCGATCGCAGCTCACTATCCGACAGCGACTGGACGCCTATCGATATGCGGCCGAACCCCGACTCCAGCGCCGCCGAAAGCAGCTCGTCGATAGCCGACTCCGGATTGGTCTCGATGGTAGCTTCCACGACAGACGACAGATCGAAACACCGGCGCAGGCCGTCGATCAACTTTTTCAAATTCGCAGACCCGATGACGCTCGGTGTGCCGCCCCCGATGTACAGCGTGTGGAACGACATTCCGCCATACGCCGCGCCCTCGTCAAGCACCGCATCGATGTATGGGCCGACGAGATCGCTCCGATCCGACAGCGAATAGAAATCGCAGTAGGCGCACTTTCGAACGCAAAAAGGAATATGGACGTAAAGCCCTCTATCTATCGATCCCGTATTTTCGTTCGAGGGGAAATTGTGCATAGAGATTCAAAGCCGATCAGAGCAGTTCGAGAAGTCCCAATCCTTTGATAACCATACTCGCCGCAATCGCCGCGAGAAGCAGGCTGAACACCTGCGAGGCCGCCTCAAACCCACCCTGTGTCCCGCGAATCTAACGATCCGATTGTTAAAAAGGAAGACGGGCCAGCAGATAGAACCTCTCACACAAACATAGCTCAAGGTGCGATTTCCCTACAGCAACACTATCCTAATATATTTCCCTTCGGCTGTCCTCGAGGAAAGGGAACTGCCTGCGAGCTTCATCGACCAGGTCGAGGTCGATCTCAGCCGTCAGTAAGGCTTCCCGATCGCCGCCCTCGATCACAGTCCGGCCCCACGGCTCGATGATCGCGGAACGCCCACCGAACCTCTCCTCACCCAGCTCACCGATGCAGTTGCACGCAACCACAAACATCTGGTTCTCGATTGCGCGCGTCTGGAGCAGCAACCGCCAGTGTTCGATGCGACGTGTAGGCCACTCGGCGGAGAGCAGCACGATCTTAGCGCCGCCGAATGCGCAGTGACGATAAACCTCGGGGAAGCGCAGGTCGTAGCAGATGCTGAGGCCGGTAGGCCCCCAGGACGTCTCAGCCACTTCGAAGCAGTCGCCCGCCGCAAGCCACCTCTTCTCGTTCATCGGGGTGAACAGGTGCGTTTTGCGGTACACGGCGAGGCAATTGCCCCCGGCATCGTACAGCGGAAACGTATTGTATACCTTGCCGCCATGCGATTCGAGAACGGAGCCGCCGATGGCGATGCGGTTCTCGCGGGCCAGATCGCCAATACGGGCGAATATCCCTTCGCCGAGGGGTGCGGCGTACCGCTCCCAATGTTCGAGATCGTAGCCGGAGTACCACAGCTCGGGGAAAAGCACGATGTCCGAGCCGCGCTTGGCCGCCTCGCGCGTCCACTCACGCACACGCTCGAAGTTGGCCTCGGGCTCGCCGGGGATGACCTTCATCTGACCGAGGGATACGATCAGTTCCATTACGTGCTAAATTGTAAATGCTGCGCCTCAGTAGGGCAAGGGGATATGCAGCAGCACCCACCTTTCGGAATCGCCGACGATATATACGCAGATAACGATCGCCTGCCGATACTCCTCGTTACAGAGCACGGCTGCGACTCCATCTTAAGGTTCGTGGTAGATCGGCCCTCCGAGGTCTTTAATTCGGAAGTCATAGAAGACATGATGCCCGTTATAGTCGAGAACACGTAAGTCATCCGTCTGTCTGAGATCACCCATGACTGCGGCATAATGCGCCCCGTATTTCTCCTTTGCCACTTCCACAGGAACCTCGTAGGCAATGAACTTCTTTATGCCCTTATCAGCCAGCTTCTCAATGAGTTTGGTATTGGATAGAGATTCATAAGAGGTTAAAACTAGGATAGGGCCCGAGCCTGTGAAAAAAATCCCGGCTTTCATAACAAACACCCCTTTCCAATCAGACTTACCCCTACTTACCGCAGATATATATTTCTATCGCCTTGATAGGTCCGGCAGATTCACTCCCTTCACTTGAAGGATTTACCTTCATCGATATCGCAAACTACTTTTTAAATTTACTACTGGCTGTTTCGGACTTTACCCTGGAAAAAGATGCCTGTTATCGCCACGACGACTCTTCCTTCAACATCCCTGCCGGATTGGAATCGCTATGAGACAAGGGGTCCGATAGGATTACACGGCAATTGGATATTTGCCGTACTTGTGCACCGCCTCCACCATCCACCCGAGCCTGTCGCCATCGACATAGGGATGAGAGTGGCTCGCCGATAGAATGTATCCGCCGCCCCTGGCCGCATCCCTCAGCGCCTGCTTAACGGCTTCCTCGATCTCCTCCCGGGTCCCCTTTACCAGCAGGTACGAGACGTCCAGGTTTCCGACCATCACCAGCTTGTGCCCCACCTGCTCCCGCACCTTGCCCAGTTCCATGCCCGCCGTCGGCTCCATCGTGATAATGCCATCGAACCCCCACTCGACGAACATGTCCAGCAGCTTGTAGATGTTCCCGCATGAGTGCCAGATCAGCTTCTTGTTTCGTTTGTGTACCAGCTCGGCGACCCGCCTGTAGCTCTCCCCCAGAAGTTTCTCGATGAGCTCGGGACGCATCGTCGGCCCCGTCTTCTGTCCCAGATCATCGCCCCCGAGCACTATATCGACATCGGATTCCATCACCGCATCCAGACACCGTACATACAGATCGGTTTGAAAATCGATGACCTTCTTCACAAAGTCAGGCTTCTGATAAATGAGGCGGGTGAAGTTCACGAAGCCGATAGGCTGCCAGCTGTTCTCGAATATCCCGGGGGCCGCATAGCCGATGGGGAGTATCTTATCGCCGTAACGCCCGGTCAGTCCCTTATGAAAGCCGGCGACGTTTTCAACCAGCCTGTCGCACAGCGGCGCGTTCTCCTCGACCCATCTCTCCCACTGCTCCTCGACGGCACACAGCGGGCGGCTGTAGTTCACCGTCAGGCCGCCGTCCTCGGCGGTGCCCAGCTCCCAGACGCGCCCGTAAACGTCGTGCCACACCAGCCCCAGCGAAGTCCCGGCATCCCTGTGAAGCTGCATGAAAGCATATATGATCCAGTTGGCGTCAAAACCCAGTTCAATTGCGCACTCGAGAGCGCCGGCGAAATTCCCGCCGTACATCCGGTTCCAGAACCAGTTGGTGTTCATGAGTTCCTTGACCACCTGCCCGAGCACAGGCTTCTTCAGCAGGCCGACGAAATCGACAGGCTTTTTGCCCTTGATCTGGTTGACGGTAGAAGGATCCATGATCAGCCCCATCACGGGCACCCGATCCGGCTCCTCGTGGTTCATCGCGGTAAGTATCCGCTCTTTGAAATTCATCGCCCTGCCATCCAACCCTTTACAATATCCGTGCCGGTAACGGCATCGGGGGCGAAGGCATCGACACCCACTTCCTTCGCATACTTATCCGTCATGGCCGCGCCGCCGATGATTATCTTGAGACTATCCCTCAAGAGTTGTTTCTCCAGTTCACGGACGACACTCTCCAGGCTTTTCGTCATAGTGGTCATGATGCAGGACATCCCCAGAACATCCGGCTTGTGCTCTTTTATCGCGGCGATGAATTTGGCGGTCGGGACATCGATACCGAGGTCGATAATATTGAATCCAACGCTCCGCGCGTGGTTGATGAAGATATTCTTACCGAGGTCGTGCAGGTCGCCGGCTACAGTGCCCACAACGATAGTGCCGATTTGGTCCGAAGCCTCTCCGGTCATCAGTGGTGAAAGTACTTTCAATACCTCACTGGAAATCTCACCGGCATATACAAGCTCCACCAGGTACCACTCACCGCTCTGGAATCTCTTCCCTACGGTGGCAAGAGCACTTGACACTACTGCTATTGCCTCTTTAGCAGCGATATCGTAACCTCCGCTGGCTAAAGACCTTGCGACCTCAATCGTGCCTTCCATATCGAGGTCCAGCAGCCTGTCATTAAGCTGCGCGAGCGCTTCGCTTCCATCGGACATCAAAGCACCTCCAGAAATTATACTTCCAGCATCACCTTTATCACATCGTTCGACTGCAGTTGGGTCTCGAAAGCCTCTTTGACATCGTCGAGTGAATACCTGTAAGTTATCATATCCTTAGTTTTGATCTTACCCTGTCGCATGAGCTCCGTGGCCATATCCCACTTCTGACCGCCGCAGCCCCTGATGGTGAGGTTGTGCCAGACGACAATCTCGCTGATAAGCTCCCTGCTCATCTCGATGCCCTGCTCGAAAAACCCCACCTGCATCACGGTGCCGAGGAACTTGAGCATACGCGGCGCCTGAGTGAAAGCGACCGGAGAGCCCGAGCACTCGAAGACGACGTTGGCCTTCCATCCGCCGGTGGCCTCAATAACAGCGGAAACGGCATCGACTTTAGAAGGATCGATAACGACGTCGGCCCCGACCTTTGTCGCCATCTCCCGCCGACCTGTAGACGGCTCACTGACGATAACCTTGGGGATGCCATGCGCCTTGCATGCCTGTACCAGGCCCAGTCCTATCATACCGGAACCCAGAATAACCACTATGTCATCCGGATTCAGATTCGCCTGCTCGAAAGCATAGCATGCGATCGAGGTGGGTTCTACGGTAGCCGCTTCCTCAAAACTCATGTTAGCCGGAATATGAAGGAAGGAATCGCCGACCAGCGGATTGGGAACGACTACATACTCAGTCATCGCTCCGTCGAGCCCTTCGCCCGGCACCGCAACACCACTGCTGTCGATGCGATAGCCTGTTCCCAGAACCCTGTCACCTTCTTTCAGCCCTTTAACATCAGGGCCGATCTCCACCACCTCGCCGCTGAACTCATGACCGAGGATCCGGCACGGCAGAATTCCGGTACGATAAGCATGCAAATCGGTACCGCAGATGCCGCAGGCCTTGACCTTTACCAAGACTTCATCGCTGGCGATAGAGGGAACATCCACCTCCTCCAAACTGACATCCCTGGGTCCGTGAATCACAGCAGCTTTCATTTATACCCCCTGTAGAGATAAAAGATTACGGAAGTATACCAATATCAACGGAAATAGGCAAATACGATCCGATGACAGTCTTAGTTTGGCAATGATAGATCCTGAGTAATTCCGATTGAACTATGAATCCTTCTTTGGATATATCGCCGTCATAGGCACTATCGACATGACGCCGGTTGCTTTGGCTACCAGCTTGCCTTTTTCGTCATTGAACAGCGCCTCGACGTGAACCGATTTCTTGCTTCGATGCAGCACCCGCCCCTCGATATGCAGCTTACCGACGGAAACAGGGTGGAAGTATGAGATGCGAAGGTCGCTGGTACTGAAGCCTTCGTCCCCCTTGAGGATGGTCATAACCGTGAAGCAGAAGGTCATGTCCGCCAGCACCCCGAAGTACCCGCCGAACACGTGCCCCCGGCTGTTCAGGTAATCCCGCAAGACAGGCCACTCGGCGTACACACGTCCCTCCTCCCACGATTTGAGCGTGGGAAACACCAGGTGCTCGGCGCAGGGCGCGTAGCTGGGGAAGTCCGAGGCCGGTTTGCCGGCGACAATGTCATCTAATACTTTCGACCACTCGAACATATTTCAATCCTGAATAAATTCTGCTTATATCATATCAGGTTGAAGGGCTGGTGCGCGATAGGATTTATTAAACAGGCGATTAACGAGCGAGAAACGGCCGAGTCCGATGAATCGCTAGCTTAGACAATGTCGCTGGTGTAGAAATCAGAAACCCACCTAAGGTAGTACAATGGGATGTACTTTGGTTTAACAGAATGCGTACTGATGAGGAATTTCTCAAATTTGTTTAACATTTTATTAGACTTATACTGCATCTATATAGTAATTCATTATACGAGTTAACTAATTATATTTCAACGAAAATTCTCTTAGGATTTGCGTTTGACTTACATTTTCGATGGTTATAAAATAGCAGCATTCATAGAATCAGTTTAAAAATTACTGTTATGTGTAAAGGAAGAATAAGAAATATGGAAACAGAAAAGCTTTATCTGAAAAGTCAGTCATATCTGGAAAAACTTTGCGTGGAAATACCTGAGCGATGCGTTGGTAGTGAGGGTAACAGAATGGCTACTCGTTTTTTTGAACAAGAAATATCATCATACGGATGGGATACGGAGTTGCAGGAGTTTGAAGCTAATGACTGGCATGATGATGGTGCAAATTTACAGGCTGACAGTTTAAGCTTTGAAGTTTTTGTTAGTCCATATTCACTTAGTTGCGATGCGGAAGAACAGCTTATAAGCGTATCAAGTATTGAAGAACTTAAACAAATAGATATAAAAGGGAAAATTGTTCTTTTACATGGAGAAATTGCCAAAGAACAACTCATGCCGAAGAATTTCGTATTTTATAATCCCGAAGAACATCAACAAATAATTTCCCTTCTCGAAAAAAGCAGGCCTAAAGCTATTATCAGTGCAACAAGGAGAAATGCGGCTCTTGCAGGCGGCGTTTATCCATTCCCGCTAATTGAGGACGGAGATTTTGATATACCTTCAGTTTATATGACCGAAGATGAAGGAAGCAAGCTTTTGCCTTATGTAGGAAAGACAGTTGTATTGAAATCAATATCCAAACGTATACAGGGTAAAGGTTGTAACGTTATTGCGAGAAAGGGGAGAAACTTAAATGGACGTATTGTAATCGCCGCACATATTGACGCCAAAAAAGGTTCGCCTGGAGCTATCGACAATGCAACAGGTGTCATTACATTATTGCTTCTAGCTGAATTATTGAAGGATTATGATGAGAACAGATTAATTGAGATAGTAGCATTTAATGGTGAAGACTATTACGCAGCTTCTGGACAAATGCTCTACATCATTAATAATCAGAATAAGTTCAGTGATATAATTCTAAATATCACTGTCGATGGAGCAGGATACAGAGAAGGTAAATCAGTATTTTCGTTTTTTGGTTTACCTGATGAACTAAGAAAAAAGGTAGAAGAAGTAATGAATGAATACAATGGAATAACAGAGGGTGTTCAGTATCCTCAGGGAGACCACAGTATCTTTGTTCAAAATGGCTGTCCCGCGATTGCCGTATCTTCAAAATGGTTAATAGATAACCTGGAAAGTCAGCATATTACTCATACATCAAAAGATAATGTTGATATTGTTGACTGTAAAAAAATAGTAGAAATTGCCCAAGCATTAAATCGTCTTATTACATGATGAAAACACATAACAAAAATTTCAACCTGACTGGAACAGCGATTGGCGAATTTGAATTTTTGGTGCTCGCAATAAGTTATTTAAAATATTGAAATACAGTGCGCCGTATGTTCCAGCAGGTTAAATTAACGTTAGGTTTCTTCGAGAGGAGGGTAGAATGACATACCAAGGAATCCGT
>JAYEHL010000149.1:0-11155 GCA_034659515.1 Chloroflexota bacterium
AATTCCGACAAAACCAAGCGGTAAGACGTTCAGCGATCGGGCGGATTCAATTACGCGCCGGTCTTTCGCCTTAGTCCTCCAAGATGTACTCCCACTGGCAGACAGGAATGTCGTTGGGTCCGCTGCGCGGCGGCAGCTTTAGCGGGCGAACCTTGATCTTGGGATTCCAGTGATCGGCGTAGTCCTGGAACGCCGGCGGCTCCAGATCATGGCACAGCGGCTTGATGCGGCCGGGATCGGTCTTCTCGAAGTACATAAGCGACGGGCAGCGGTAGATGGTCATGATGGCGTACTTCGGATCGCGAATGTATATATCGTACTCGTACAGGCCCTCGGTGTAGCACGGGTCGAGCTGGACCGCCTTGAACATGGTGTACAGGTCATCGCCCTCTATGTTGGCGACCTTCTTCAATCCGCCCATTACATGCCTGACCACGCGGCGCCATACCGTCATCTCCCACTCCCAGGCCTTCTCCGGCCCGACTTCCTCAGCGCAAGTGGAATACCACAGTCCGTCCATAAGCTCGTACAGGCGGCCGTATTCGCACAACAGCTTGCCCAGGAACTCCTTGGAAAAGTCCGAGTACCTGAAGTGCCGCATCCACGGCCCGCTATAATCGTTTCGCTCCTGCTCCATTTTTCCCTCCTTTTTAATTTAAAGCTCTCTTCTATAGTCGATAAAGTATATTTCTATTTCAACCCCCTCGATCCCGCATACGTCGGTCATCGGGTAGGGGCTTGATTAATCAAGCCCCTATTGGAAGGGTAATTCTTTTTAGTCTATTACAGTGGCTGGAACTCCTTGCCGATCATCTCGCGCGCTATGTTGAGCTTCATGATCTCGGCGGTGCCGTCCCCGATCTCGGTGCCGATCACGTTCCGCAGGCGCTGCTCCGCGGGGCACTCCTCGCTGTAGCCGATCTGTCCGTGGATCAGCAGCGCTTCGTGGCACGCCTCCACAGCAGCCCGCGCGCCGAACCACTTGGCCATCGACGCCTCCTTCAGGTGGCGCTCTCCGGCATCCCTCAGACCCAAGGCGCGGTAGCACAGAAGCCGCGCGGCCTCCAGCTTGGTGGCCTCCTCGGCGATCTTGAATGATACCGCCTGGAAGTTGGCCAGCGGACGACCGAAAGCGGTGCGCTGTTTGGCGTACTCTATGGCCTCATCCAGGGCGCCCTCGGCATGGCCTATCGCCTGCAGCACCAGGCAGATGCGAACGACCCCGATGACGTTCATCGCCAGGAAGAAGCCCATTCCCTCTTCACCCAGGCGATGATCGGCAGGGAGATGCACATCGTCCAGGAAGTACGAGGCTCTCTGCGCCGTGGGCCAGCCCATATCGGGAATGGACGATTTGACGATGCCGGGCGTATCGGTCGGCAGCAGGAACGCGCTCACGCCCTTGGCCCCGGCCGAAGGGTCGGTCTTGGCGAACACCACGCCGATCCCCGCCTGCATACCCCAGCTGATCGAGGTCTTCTCGCCGTTGATCACGTAATCGTCACCGTCCCTCACCGCCTTGGTCTTTATGCCGACCGCGTCCGATCCGGCGTCGGGCTCGGTGAGGCACAGGCAAGCGAGTATATCGCCGTCGACAACCGGCTTGAACCACCTATCCTGCAGATACTCCGGTGCAAAGGTCATGGCCTGTCCCAGGTAGCCCGCCGAGCCGATGGGCAGCACGCTGACGGTGAAATCGGCCTTGGCCATCTCCTCGATGGCGATGCCTACGGTAACCCAGCTCACCTGCTGCCCGCCGTACTTCTCCGGTACGTTCATACCCAACAGACCGATGTCGGCCATCTTTTTCACCAGGCTCATATCGACTTTGGTATCCTTAGCCCGATCCTTGGCGCCGGGGGCCAGCTCCTTCTGTGTGAACTCCTGGATCTGCCGCCGGAACAGCTCCTCCGATTCTGAAAAAACAAATGACATGTTTCACTCCTTCCTATAAATGGGGTCGATGAAAATCATTAATCAACCCCCTGTATCCCCCACTCTTGGGGGATTTTTAAAACTGGGGGACACCCCCAGTTCCCCCGGCAGGAGGCATCCTGCACTTCTATTATCAACCGACCTTTTTGTCGGTTTCGGTTACGTAATCGTTTACAAAATCGATGACCTTGCTCGCCAGCGTGTGCGGCTGGAACGTCCCGGTCACGCCCATCTCCTTCAGAGGGGCGAAGTCGCGCTTCGGGATCACACCCCCGACGGCCAGCGCGATGCGGTCGGCGACGCCCTTCTCCTTGAGAAGCTTCATGATATCGGCGGCGAGGGCCTTGTGCCTCCCCAGGTGGCTGCTCAGAAATATGAAGTCCACATCCTCCTGCAGCGCCGCGGCGACTATGGTCTTCGGCGACTGGTACAATCCGGTATATATCGTTTCCATGCCGACGTCGCGCAATCGTGACATAAGTATCGAGAGGCCTCTTACGTGGGTGTCCGGGCCCGCTTTCGCCAGCAGTATCCTAACCTTCCTATCAGTCATCACCGTCCAACTCCTTCTTAAGCGCCTTTGGCCCAGTCGGGCGGCACCAGGCAACTGTGGTCCTCGCCCAGCTCTTCCTTGAGCGTGCCGAATATCTCGGAGGTGGTACACAGCGCCTTGGCCGCATCGACCATTATCGGCATCAGATAGCCGTCGCCCTTTACCGCTTCTCGGAATTCGGATAGTATCTCGTGGACACGCTCGTTGTCTCGCTCTTTCCGCAGCTTCTCCAGCCGCCTGCTCATCTCCTTGACCGTGGGCATGGGGTCCTGATCGAATATGTCTATCGGATCGGTATCATCATCCTCGGGCTCGAATTTGTTCACGCCGACGACGACCTTACTGCCGCTGTCGAGGTCGTGCGATTCTTGAACATTGACCCTGGCGATCTCGCGCTGCAGGTAGCCGCGCTCCAGCGCCGCGATGTAGCCGCCCATCTCATCGATCTTCTTGAGGTAGTCCCAGACGGCGTCCTCCATGTCGCGCGTGAGCCGCTCGACATAGTACGATCCGGCCAGCGGATCGGCCACGCCGGCGATGCCGGTCTCATGCTCGATGACCTTGCCGGTGAGCAGGGCGATGCGCGCCGATTCCTCAGTGGGGGCGCTGAAGGCCTCGTCCATGCAGGTGATGTTGAGCCCGCTGGCCCCGCCGAAGACAGCCGATATCGCCTGCAGACCGGCGCGAAATATATTCAACTGAGGGTACTGCGCCGGCAGGGTGTTCGCCGACGTTTTGACCTGTATGCGCATCCTCAAATTCTTATCGTTCTTGACGTTAAACCGTTCCCGCATCACCTGCGCCCACACCTTGCGCACGGCGCGAAACTTGGCGACCTCCTCGAAAAAGTCGCTGTAGCAGGCGAAGAAGAATGTCATGTGCGGCGATACGTCGTCGGGAGAGAGCCCGCTGTCGACGCAGCCCTGCATCACATCGATCATGTCGGCCACAGCGAAGGCCGCCTCCTGCGCGGCGGTGCATCCGGCCTCGCGGCTGGAGTACGCCTGCACGTCGCATGCGCGGAAGTAGGGCATATTTTCGATGACGAACCGCAGCGTGTCGACGACGAGTCGCAGGCATGCTTTCGGCGGGAACAGGTGCAGACCCTCGCCGATGAAGCCGTGTAGCGAGTCGTTCAGCGTGGCGCCGAGGATGTTGCTGCGGGGTATGTTTCGATTGTCGGCGATGGCGACATAGTGCGCCACCCGCCAGTTGGGGGCGTACGACAGCGCGCCGTGGTAAACGCCCTCGATGGGAATGCCCTCGAGGATGGCCTCGCTGTCCCGGATCGAGTTGCACGGCGGGCCGTTGACACCGACGAACTGCGCCATGCGCGGATCGTCCGAATCGTAGCCGTAGGCGCTGCACATGTCCATCGTCAGGTTGTAGCTGGGCATGCCGCTGGGCGAGGCCATGCCGTATTGCAGCAGGTACTTTATGCGCTCGTTGGTCTCCTCCGGCAGGCCGAAT
The DNA here is from genome assembly GCA_034659515.1 of Chloroflexota bacterium. Taxonomy (GTDB): domain Bacteria; phylum Chloroflexota; class Dehalococcoidia; order E44-bin15; family E44-bin15; genus JAYEHL01. The sequence goes on from JAYEHL010000149.1 coordinate 3,959, forward strand.
CCCAGCACCGGCCTCTGCCCGAAGACCACGCCCTTGGCACCGCTGTAGATGCCGCGGGTGAAAGGGAACACCCCGGGGTCTCCGATCTCCTTTTTATAGTCGACGTCGTTTACGTCGTCCGGTGTATAAACCGGCTTTATGGGGATGCCGCCGACGGTTGTTCTTGTTTCCTCTACCATACTCCTCGATTCCTCACTAAAAATGTCCCCTGGATAGCCGCGAGAGGTTGATTATATAATCGGGGTCGAGGGCTGTCAAACGGCCGTTCACTCGATGTCGCTGTAAATCATTCAAGGTATCACCAACCCTTGCAAAAGACTCCACCTATGTTAAAATATATAATGCTAGCTAAGATAGAATCATAGTATTTTACGATTACCAGCCTAACATAAATATATAGTAAATAACAGTAGAAAAGGTAGCAAAACAGTAGCAACTTTAATGTGGCTTCGTTTACGGGGTTGTCGATGGCCGATGAGAGAAACAGGGGATCGTTGGACCGTCTCCAGAAGTTGAGGGAGGAGCAGAGCAGGGCCGAGGAGGAGACCCTCGCCCGCCTGCGGGAGCTTGGCGATCAGCATCTCAAATGGGATGAGGAGACGGTAGAGATATATCGCAGGGAAAAGGAGCAGCGCCGCCTGGCGAGCAGCAGCACGTGGGAAGAGGAGACGCTCGCTCGCCTGAGCTACGCCATCGAGCAGCAGCGCAAGGCCGAGAAGCAGCTGGGGCTATGGATCGAATACCGGAAATCGCTGGAGAGGTCGCTGGCATTGGATCGGCAATTTCGCGGCATCAAGGGGCAAGGCGATAAGGAGATCGATCCTGAGAGCTTGAAGAAAAAGTCGATACGTGAGGCCCTCTTCGAGATCGCGGTGGCGAACAACGGACTGCTCATCGCGACAACCGCTACCCAGATACTCCTCGACGCCGGTGTCTCGAAAGACCGCGAGCATGTAAGGGGCTTGATCTACTCGACGATCTATCATAACAAGCGATACTTCAAGAAGGAGCGTCCCGGGCACTATCGCGTCGTTACGGACGGCGCGTAGCCTGTCGTCGTGAGGGCGAAAGAGTTTTTGGCCGACTGCGGGAATCGATTGTCGACTTCGGGAGGTAGAATGAAGGTCGTAGGCATTATGGGCAGCCCGAGAATCGGCGGCAACACGGATATGCTCTTAGACGAGGCACTCAGGGGCGCTCACAGCCAGGGCGCCGAGATTGAGCAGATCGTCGTTGATAAGCTCGATATCTCTCCCTGTCGCGAGCTGTGTAGTTGTGAGATCGATGGACGATGCGCCATCAGGGATGATATGGATGGGATATACGGTAAGTTATTGGAGGCCGATGTCGTGATAGTCGCCTCGCCGATGTTTTTCAGTGGGCTCACCAGTCAGCTGAAGGCGCTCGTTGATAGGTGCCAGGCGCTCTGGGTCAGGAGGTATGTTCTTAAGCAGGAGCCTCCGAAGATGGGAAGAAAGGGCGCGTTCATCGCCGTCGGTGCCACTAAAGGCGAACGAATGTTCGATGGGGCGATACAAACGGTCAGACACTTCTTCGACGCCGTCGGGGTCGATTATTCTGAGGAGCTTCTGGTTCGGGGTGTCGACAGGAAGGGCGAGATCGTTGAGCACTCCAGTGCGCTGGCCGGTGCCTTCGCGCTGGGCGAGAGGCTGGCGAAAGCCGGATAACGGAAGAGACGACATGAGCGAAGTCGCGCGCTCGCTGGATGTGATGTATAATATCGAATGACGATCATGCTATAATTTCCCTATGCAGCGTGCTGGCAAAGGTGACGTTCTAAAACAATCGCTCATTTTCTCCGGCTTGAGCGATGGCGAGATTGTCGCCCTGTCGGGTCTGGTTACCGAGCGCAGCTTCGCCCCGGACGAGTTCATTATCTGGGAGGGGGATCCCCCCGACTGGTTCTACGTCATCGCCGAGGGTAGAGTGAAGGTGCTCAAGCACTCCTCGTCGGGTAGAGAGTTTATCGTCGCCTTCTTCGACCCTGGCGAAATGTTCGGCGAGGTCGCCGTCTTTGAAAACAAACCATACCCCGCCTCAGTCCAGGCTACAACCAATACCAGAGTTCTTGAGATAAAGAGAGACGCCCTCCTGTCGTTCATTTCCGCCAACCCCGGGGTGTCACTCGGGATAATACACGTCTTGAGCGGCAGGCTCAGGGATGCCCAGGGTCGCCTCAGGGACATCGCCGGAGAGAGGGTCGAGCAGCGGCTGGCCGGGATACTACTCATGCTTTACTCGAAGCTTGGCTCCGAGCTCCCGTTCACCCGTCAGGAGGTCGCCGAGATGGCCGGGACCACCACCGAGACGGCCATTCGCGTCATGAGCCGCATGAAGGACGGCGGCATCATTCGCTCCGCCAGGGGCAAGATGGTCATCATCGACGAGCGTAAGCTCAGACTACTGAGCGAGGGCCCGCCGCAGGTATAGGCCCTTATCGCATCAACATCTTGCCGCCGATCAGACATCATCGACAGCGCCTCCCTTTTATATGATTTAAATCATGGCGGCCGATCCAATCTTGCCTTATCATGCCTTTACCGGCCGATAATCTCAGGCGTGTGCCGATCGAGGGGGTGATACATATGGCGTCCCGATGTCCGGGTCAGGACTTCCGAAACCTGCGGGTGGCACTGTACAAGTGTCCGCAGTGCGGCTACGAGGTGGAGATATTCTCCAACGAGACCAGGGTGAAGTGCTACGGGTGCGGCAAGTGGGTCTACAGCGAGAAGTTACCCTCCTGCATCGAGTGGTGCGCCTCGGCCCGCCAGTGCCTCGGTGAGGAGAGATGGAAGCGGTTGATGGGGGATTAGAGGTGTGAGATGGCATCGAGTGCGGTCAGGGGCGGCTTGCTGCCTTGATCGTTTTTTGGAGACAAAAGTCACATACACGAGGACCTGAAGGCCATACTGGGATAAGTGCCGGGTGATGAGGTCGCCGCGGTAATACCTTCCGAAAGGGTTTGAACGATGATTATCGAGAGTATACCGAAAATGGTGGGAATGGCCTACGCCGTAATCGCGTCCGTGGCGATCGCCTTCCTACTCTACAAAGGCAAATTCAGCCGCAGGGCCGGATATGTGTTCCTGGCCGTTTCCACGGCCATCGGATTCCTCGCCTTCGCGCCGATGCTTCCCGTTCAGATGCAGGCCCTGCTCTTGGGGAACACCGGCAAGCTCGGGGTGCCGCTGGCGATGGCGATAGTGGTGCTGCTGCTGTTCCTGGCCCTGGCCTTCGTACTCGGCAGGACATTCTGCGGATACGTATGCCCCATCGGAGCGCCGCAGGAGCTTCTCTACCGCCTACCGGTAAAGAAATGGAGGATAAAAAGCAAGGCGTTGCCCGTAGCTTTCCGCCTGATCTTTCTCCTGGCCTTCGTCGCAGCCGCGCTGGCACTCTCGACGGGGCTCCTCAAGTACCTCGGCATCCGGGCCTTCTTCCACCTGGAGTTTTCATCGGCGTACTTCTATGTGTTTCTGGCGCTGCTGGTGGCATCGGCGTCCGTCTACAGGCCGTTCTGCCGCTTCCTCTGCCCGTACGGGGCGCTGTTGTCCCTGGCCTCCACCGGGGGCCTGTTCAAACTGAGGCGGAACGACGATTGCACATACTGCGGGAAATGCGAAGACGCCTGCCCGACAAACGAGGCGGGCGAAACCGATCTGAAGCAGGAGTGCTACATGTGCAACCGATGCAAAGATGCCTGCCCCGCAGACGCCGTCCATTACTCGAAGAAGCGATCGGAGGTGTGAGATGGCATCGAGTGCGGTCAGGGGCGACTTGCTGCCTTGATTGTTTTTTGGAGACAAAAGTCACATACACGAGAACTTGACGCACCTGGAATCCCGTGTATAATGAACCTTTCGAATCATTAAGGGGTTTGCGATGAAAGAAGTATTACACTCGCTGGGAGTAATGTATAACATCGAAAGGGCTGCCACGGCGATATACAGGGCGCAGGTCTGGGCCTTCCGCGGGACGGAGATCGCCGATAAGCTGGGGGCGGCCACGGCCAACGAACGGGAGCACGCCGACGGCCTGAAGTTGCGCATCGAGGAACTGGGCGGCAGCGCCCCGAGGCTGGGATTCATCTTCGCGCTCGGAGGGTCGCTCGTGGGATTTGCCGCTACGCTGCCGGGCAGAATGCGTGTGCTAAAGACCGACGGCTGGGTCGAACGGAAGGCGGTAAAGGATTACAGTTCTTTCCTGGATAGGATCGACTACGACGAAAAGTCGGCGGCGCTGATACGTAAGAACATCGAAGATGAGAAGATGCACATCAGGAACTGGGCGGAGAGCATCGAACTGCTGAAAAATCGGAAGCGGAAATAAGTAAAAGGAGGTCGGCGATGAAGTTCGGAGAGGCGCTCAAAGGCGCGGAGGCCGAGGGTAAAGAGAAGCACGTACCGTTCATCGAGGTGGGGGAAGGCAAAGGGGAAGGCGGCGCCGACATCGTCCACGTCGTTGTGGGCAAAGAGGTACCGCACCCGAACACCGCGGAACACCACATCGCCTGGATTGAGCTGTTCGGGGTAACAAGCGGCGGGCAGGTCATCGACCTGGGCCGATCCGCCTTCGCGCCGGCATACACCGAGCCCAACGTCAGGTTTCAGGTGAAAGTCGACGACTTTAAGACGTTCCTCGCAGTCGCCTACTGCAACATCCACGGCGTGTGGGAAAACAGTCTGGAGGTTTAAGGAGGTAGAGATGGCCGAGGCAAAAGACGGCTGTGTGCAGCCGGCGAAAGGGCCTATCGTTGCGGGGAAAGAGCAATCCTCGCCAACAGAGACACAAAAGCAGAAGGGGGTAGAGAAAGTGACCGCTCAAGTAGGGAAACCGGCGCCGGATTTCGAGGCCGGCGCCTTTGTGGAAGGCGGCTTCAAGAACATCAAGCTCTCCGATTACAGAGGACAGTGGGTTGTGCTCTGCTTCTATCCCGGTGATTTCACCTTCGTCTGACCGACGGAACTGACGGCAGTTGCCGCCAAGTACGACGAGCTCAGGTCGCTGGGGGTGCAGGTACTCTCGGCGAGCACCGATAGTCGTTTCGCCCACAAGATATGGCAGGAAGAAGAACTTTCCAAGATGATCGATGGCGGGGTTCCATTCCCGATGCTGTCCGATGCCGGCGGGAAGATCGGCGCTATCTATGGAGTCTACGACGAAGAGGCGGGAGTGGACATTCGAGGCCGGTTCCTCATCGATCCCGACGGCGTGATCCAGTCAATGGAGGTCATGACGCCACCGGTGGGACGCAATGTGACCGAACTGATTCGGCAGATACAGGCGTTCCAGCACGTGCGCGAAACCGGCGAGGTGATGCCGTCCGGATGGCAGCCGGGCAAGGCCACTCTGACGCCCGGGCCGAACCTGGCGGGCAAGGTCTGGGAGGTGTGGAAGCCGGAGATGGCATTCTAACGCCACGGCGCGCCACTAGAAAGCGGAGGAAGCGAAATGGATACTAAAGCATTGCACATGATGAGCTATGGCATGTATATCGTTTGCTCGAAGAAGGGTGACAAGATAAACGGGCAGTCCACCAACTCCGTCATCCAGGTCTCCTCCGAGCCGCCCATCATCTCGGTGTGCATCAACAAGGGGAATCTCACCCATGAGTACATCGAGGACAGCAAGGTATTTACAGTCTCCATTCTCTCCCAGGACACACCGCTGAAGATCATCGGCGGGTTCGGCTTCAAATCGGGGAGGGACGTCGACAAATTCGAGGGCGTCGACTATAAGCTGGGCGAGACCGGAGCACCCATCGTGTTGGATAGTGTCCTCGCTTGCCTCGAGGCCGGAGTGATCGGTTCGATCGATGTGGGCACCCATACCATCTTCATCGGAGAGCTGGTGGGCGCCGAGGTGATCGCAAAGGGCGAGCCGATGACGTATGCCTACTACCACACGGTGAAGCGGGGAACAACCCCTGTCACAGCACCCTCGTACCACAAAGACTGAGATGCGGAAAGGAGCACTCTCGCGAAATGTCGAAATATAAATGTAGTGTTTGCGGATATGTTTACGATCCGGAGCTGGGCGACCCGGAGAGCGATGTTCCACCAGGCACACCGTTCGAAGAATTGCCGGAAGGCTGGGAATGCCCGGTATGTGGAGCGGGTAAAGACCAATTCGACATAGAAGACTAGTAGGAGCAGGCACGAGGCCTGCTGCCGGAGTGGCCAGGAGTGATTTTGAAAGGGTGGAATGAGATGCAACCAAGAGAGATTAAACCAGGGGTCTACTGGGTGGGGGCCATCGACTGGGACCGGCGGTTATTTGATGCACTGATACCACTTCCCGATGGCACGAGCTATAACTCATATCTAATCAAGGGCAGTGAGAAGACTGCCCTTATCGACACCGTCGACCCCGCGATGCAGGATGTGCTGCTAAATCATCTGAACCAGCTTGGAGTTGAGAGCATAGACTATGTTGTTGCCAACCATGCCGAGCAGGACCACTCCGGGACTATCCCTCGTGTCGTGGAAAGATACCCCGAGGCGAAGGTGATATGTACACCAAAGTGCAAAGACATGCTCATCGACCTGCTCATGATCCCGGAAGCGAAATTCATAACGGTCGACGACAAAGAGACCGTTTCCTTGGGCGATAGAACTCTGGAGTTCGTCCACGCCCCTTGGGTTCACTGGCCGGAGACCATGCTCACTTACTTGAGGGAGGACAGGATACTGTTCCCCTGCGATTTCTTCGGTTCCCATCTAGCCACAACCGATCTGTATGTCAGCGACGGCGGGCAGGTCCACGAGGCAGCCAAGAGATACTATGCGGAAATCATGATGCCTTTCCGAACCACCATTCAGAAGAACCTGGAGAAAGTAAAGGGCTACGCAATCGACATCATTGCTCCCAGCCACGGGCCCATGCATGATAAGCCGGAATTCATCTTGAAAGCGTATCATAGCTGGGCCTTCGATGATCCCGGGAACATCGTGGTATTGCCGTACATCTCGATGCACGATAGCACCCGCAAGATGGTTGAGCACCTCGTCGGAGCTTTAGCCCATAGGGGCGTAACGGTGAAGCAGTTCGATCTTGCCGTAACGGACATCGGGAAACTGGCGATGGCCTTGGTGGATGCGGCGACAACCGTTATCGGGACGCCTACTGTTCTCGCGGGCCCGCATCCTAACGTTGCCTATGCTGCCATCCTGGCGA
>JAYEHL010000150.1:0-11019 GCA_034659515.1 Chloroflexota bacterium
AGAGGAACATCATCGGAAACTGGACTATCATAAGAAGCGGCATCAGCGTCTGCTCTGTCCTGGCGAAGGATGAGATCATGTATCCCAGGGCGAGGAAGGTCAGCGTGCCCAGCATCACAAAACCGATCAAGTAAAACCAATTCCCCAGCATCGGCACATCGAACACCAGCCTGGCGACGATAATGATGAGCGCCGCCTGCATCATGGCCACGAACATATTGAAAACGACCATACTGAAGATTATCGTGGAACGGCGTAGCGGGGTGGCGCCGAGCCGCTTCAGCACGCCCTTCTCCCTATCGGCGACGAGGGGCGCCACAGCGAAGAGCCCAAGCTGCATCAAAGCCATGGCGAGGATTCCGGGGACGAGATAGTCGATTGCGCGCAGGTTGTATGTTTGAAGCGTCTTCTCGTTGAGCTGCACGAGCGACGGCGCTTGCCCCAGCATCCGGTCGAACTCATCGATCACCTGGTAGACGATGGGCAGCAGCACCTGGGCCGAGGTCGTCTGTGTGGGATCGTAATAGACATCGATATTGCCCTTGGCACCCTGCGCTATGCTCTCCCCGAACCCCGACTCGACGACGATAACCACGCGACGGTCACCGTCCTCCAATGCCCCCATTTCAGTATCGAACTCACCGACCTGCAACTCGAAGGCGGGAACCTGCTGCAACACCGCGGACAGCTCCTGCGCCACGCTGGAATTGTCCTCTATCACCAAGCCGACGGAGAACGAGAGGTCGTCCTCGCCGCTGAACACCGCGCCGAAGATGAGGATGAAGAAGATGGGGAACACAAACGTCCAGAAGAGAGCCGCCCGTTCCCTGAAGAACTGCTTCGCGTTTGCCGCCAGCAGCTGCGTGAACGTCTTCAATCTCGCATTCTCCTACCAGTGAGCTTGAGAAAAACATCTTCGAGCGTGGCCCTCCGCACGAACAGGTTAGTCAATTCGATGCCGCTATTCTTGGTCAGTTCCAGCAATGTCGGCACGGTGGTGAACACTGAATCCGAATACACGACGATCTTGCCGTTTTCCCGAATCGAATTAGTGACGCCCGGAACATGCTCGAAAAACCGATCATCCACATGGCGGCTCACGTCGAACTCGATGGCATCCTCCTGGAAGTGCTGCGACACCAACCGATCAGGCTTGTCGCAGGCGATGATCTTGCCTTTATCGATGATCGCCACACGGTCGCAGAGACGTTCCGTCTCCTCCATGTAGTGTGTGGTGAGGAACACCGTCTTACCCTTGCCGCGAACGAACTCGATGACGCTCCAGATGTTGTGTCGCGCCTGCGGATCGAGGCCGGATGTCGGCTCGTCAAGGAAGAGTATCTGTGGGTTGTTTACCAGCGCCAGCGCCACCGAGAGCCTCTGCTGCTGCCCCCCCCCCGAAAGCTTGGCGCAGCGCTTGCCGCGGCTGTCCTCCAGACCGACCAGCTTGATAAGTTTATCGGGGGGCACCGACTTCGGGAAGAAGCTGGCGAAAAGCGCGAGCACCTCACGCACCGTAAGCCGTGGATACAACGCGGTGGTCTGCAGCTGAACGCCGATTTTCGCCTTAATCTGCCGGGAGTGTTGTTTCGCATTCATCCCGAGTACGATCACGCGCCCGGAATCGGCCTTGCGGATGCCCTCCGCAATCTCCATCGTCGTGGTCTTTCCAGCTCCGTTCGGGCCCAGCAGACCGAAGACCTCGCTCTGGTAGACCCTGAAGCTGATGCCATCGACCGCCTTAACGTCCCCGTAGGACTTGCGCAACTTATCGACCTTGATGACAGCTTTCATAAGACGATTCATTCCGCGCGGTTAACAAATACTACATTGGACAACCCGATTACGTCAATGGTATTACAATAAATAGCTACGAATCCAAAAGTACGACTTCGAGTCTGAATTGCGTCCTCAAAGATTGACATCCCTGCAACAAATAGAAAACGATTGACACGCGACACGCATTACCCTATTATTTGTATTTGTAATAACTCTACATCGCTTTATTTTTTAACCCTTTATAACTTTTAATAACAATCAAGAACGAAAATATATGATATCTCCAAAAAACAGAGGCGCTGCCAGAGCGCATCCAAGTGAAAAAACTGTAATCATCATCGCTCTTCTCATCATCATCACCGGCGGCGTCGCGACGCTGTTCCATCTGCACCCATGGTCGAAAGGGCCTGTGGAGATCGTTTTTCCCGGCGTCAAATCCCCAATAACGGATGACATCCAGATATACGTCTACGGGGGCATCGAGAGCCCCGGATGGTACCCCTGCGAAGGGGACGACAGCATTGACGACGTCATATCGATGGCCGGCGGCTATACGGTCGATGCCGACGCCGATGCCATAAAGCTATACATACCAGCCGCCGAAGAAGCAGGACAGGCACAGCTCGTCAGCATCAATCGAGCCGATGACTGGCTCCTCGAAGCCCTGCCCGGCATCGGGCCTACGTCGGCGCAAAGAATCATCGACTACCGGGAGTCCAACGGCCCGTTCGTCACCATTTCCGAGTTGCTCCTCGTGCACGGCATCGGGGAGTCGACTTTCGATAATATAAAACATCTGATCACCGTGGAGTAGCGGCCCTGAAACGATTTTAGTATGGCACTGGTTTATCTGAGCATTGCCCTCGTACTCGGCATATATTTCGGCTCTCAAGTTCCCATTCCCTTCGATACGGCCCTGCTTGCGATATCCATAGCCCTCTTCCCGGCGATATTGCTGCTGGTCCTGCGGGCGCGCCGCAAACCGCGCCATTCCGGAGCCATCATCCTCGGGTTTATATGCATCGCCCTCTTCATCGGCGGCGGGCTGCGATTTGGAACGGTGCCCGATGGCGATGACCTGCAAAAGTACATCGGCGAGGAAAATGTAACGGCAACCGGCGTAATCGTCGAAGAGCCGGAGGCCACGAACACATCGGTAAAGCTCATATTATCGATCAACGAGATCGACGGCGAGGAAGCTTCGGGCATCCTCCTCGTTCGAACCGCCAGATACCCGTCGCTGGAATACGGCGACCTGCTCAGCATCACCGGCGACCTGGAATTGCCGGCGGACGACCTCGATGGCTTCGACTACCGCGCCTTCCTCAAGCGTCAGGGTATATACACTACGATGTATTATCCCCATGTCGAGCTCGTGTCCAAGGGGCAGGGGCCGCAGCCGTGGCAGGCCTTATATTCGTTCAGACACCGGCTGGGCGAGGCGCTGAGCCAATCCCTGCCCGAGCCGCAGGGGTCCATGGCGCGCGCCATCATCCTCGGCCTGCGCCACGATATCCCGCCATCCCTCTACGAGGACTTTCAGCGCTCGGGGACGGCGCACCTGCTCGCCATCTCGGGACTGCACATGTCGATCATCGCAGGCATCATTCTGAGCGTGTGCGTGCGTCTGTTCGGCAGGCACAGGCCGACGTACTTCATCGTCACACTGGGCATACTATGGATCTACGCCATACTGGCCGGCATGTCGCCCTCGGTCATGCGCGCCGCCATGATGATCAGCCTCTACCTGCTGGGCGCGCACCTGGGCCGCCAGCGGAGCGGCCTTCCCGCGGTAACGTTCGCCGCGGCCGTAATGGTGGCGATCGATCCCAAGATACTGTGGGAGATCGGCTTCCAGCTCAGCTTCGGCGCCGTGCTCGGGCTGATACTGCTCGCGCCCGCATTCCAGGAGTTGCTCTCGAGGACGCGGGCACCGCGCCTGCTGGCGGATAGCTTCGCCTACAGCCTGGGGGCCATAGTAGCCACGCTGCCGCTGGTAGCGTACTACTTCGGATATGTTTCGCTGGTGAGTCTGCTCGCCACGTTCCTCGCCACACTCGCCCTGCCCGCCATCATCGTTGTGACAGTAATCGTAGCGTTCATCGGGCTGTTCTCACCACCCGCCGCCCGCATTATCGGCTGGATCGACTGGCTGCTGCTTAAATACACGATCTCGGTAGTACAGGGCTTCGCCGCCGTCCCGTACGCGTCCATCGAGCTGAGCAAGGTCAAGCCGTGGCTGGTGTGGCTGTATTACGCGCTCCTCGCCGCCGCGATGTGGGTCGGCTCCAAAATCAAGCGCCGCCTCCCGGGGAGGAACGACGACATCGCCGTACTGTTCGATGCCCCGTCTCTGTCATCACCGGCGAAATGGAGCGTCGCCATACTCTCGATAATCGCGATGCTGATATGGGCCGCCGTCTTTACCGCGCCCGATACCGGCAAACTGCAGGTCAGCGTCCTCGACATAGGGCAGGGCGATGCCATCCTCGTCAAAAGCCCGTCCAATCAATACATTCTCATCGATGGCGGGTCGGCCCCCGAATTGGCCTGCCTGAGGCTGGGCGAGACGCTGCCTTTCTGGAAGCATTCGATCGACATGGTGGTGCTCACACACGGGCACGACGACCATGTGGGCGGTCTGGTGGAGGTGCTGCGCCGCTACGATGTGGAACAAATCCTGTACTCCGCTCTGTACCCCGTCGAGGAGACGATCAGGGGAGAATTCGATGGGAAGGTCGCACCGCCGTACGAGGAGTTCTGCGAGGTCATCGCCGGGAAGGGGCTCGAATACACTGAGGCGCGTGTGGGACAGACGATCGATCTCGGCGACGGCGCGACGATAGAGGTGCTCAACCCGCCATCCGATCTGGTGGAGGGCACCGATTCCGATATCGACAATAACAGTGTCGTGCTCCGCGTTGCGATGGGCGAGATAAGCTTCCTGCTCACCGGCGACCTCTACTGGGACGGGGAACTGTATCTTGTTTGCGAGCGATCGACGCTGGATAGCACCGTGCTCAAGGTCTGTCACCACGGCTCGAAATCTTCATCGCGACAATATTTTCTCGATGCCGTCAGCCCGTACGCAGCAGCGATATCAGTCGGCGCGGACAACCGCTTCGGCCACCCCGGGGAGGAGGTTGTGGAACGGCTTACCGATTGCGTCGGCGACGGGTTGGTATTCCAGACGTCCGAGCGCGGCACGATAACGTTCACGACCGACGGCCGGCGACTGTGGGTGGAGACGGAGCGGTGAGGTTCGACGTCTACCCCAGCAACCCCTCCCCCACCAGCCCACCGATCGTGCGGTGCAAATCCTCCAGCGTACCGTCGTTATCGAGCGACCAGGCCGCCATCTTCGACGCCTCGTCGATATGAAACATCGCCTCCTCCGCCTCGTCCTGCTGCACAAAATCGTCGTATGCCTTGGCGTCGCGTCCCTCGCCCCGCGCCGACATCCGCTCGAAGCGCATGCGCGGATCGGTAACGTACACGTCGATCAGGACGAAGTCGCCGCCGAGCGATTCTTTCAAAATTTTGACATCGATCGGCGAGCGCACGCCGCTGATGCCCGCCGCCGTCCAGCCGTTCTCGCGTATCCTGTCGACCGTCATGCGAACGAAACAGCCCTCGCCGCGCTCGCGAAAATAGCGATCCGATATCTCCTGCAGGTTCGGGCGCGTCGGCTCCCTGCCCTCCGTCGCGGCGATACCCCGAACGATGTCGCCCGTCGACAGGAACGGCACGCCGTATCGATCACGTAAATATTTCAGAACCTCGTCCTTGCCCGATCCGTTCTTACCGATGACGCCGATAACCTTCATGAGACGATATGCCTGCTCTATTCTATGTAATAAGATAGTTTAGCAGGAATTGTACAAATTGCCAAAATCGACGCGGCGTTGACAATACTGGTCTTCGGGCTCTACCATAAACATCGGATTGTCAGAAGACAATCGTAAAAGAAGTGCCCTTCCGTATTGCGGAAGGACCGGGGAATTTTGGGGTGTCCACCGTGTCATCATCCTTCCACGGTTTGGAAGGATGATCCAGATGTAGGGGCGAATTGCCATTCGCCCACCTGGATTGCCCGATCAAGTCGGGCAATGACAGGAAAATGGTGAATACAGAAAATCGGCAAGACACGCTTAAATGCATCTCAAGCTGAACCTTATGAACAGGAGTCGCCGTTAATGCTGAACATCGACAAAACCGCGCTGGTCATCATCGACGTGCAGGAGAAGCTCTCCCGCGCGATGCATGAGAAAGATAAGCTGTTCGATAGCCTGCAGAGGCTGATCGAAGGAGCACGTATACTCGATATACCAATAGTGCTTACCGAGCAGAACCCCAACGGTCTGGGACCGACAGCGCCGGAGCTCGCGCTGCTCCTCGCCGGTGTCGAGCCGATAACCAAGTTCAGCTTCAGCTGTTGCGGCGAGGACGGGTTCAACGACGCGCTGGCAACGCTAGGCCGCAGACAGATACTGCTCACCGGCATCGAGGCGCACGTCTGCGTATACCAGACGGCGGTCGATCTGATCGACGCCGGGTACGAGGCGCACGTAGTTATCGACTGTATAGACTCGCGGACGCCGGAGAACAAAGCACTGGCTCTCGATAAGATGAAGCACGCCGGTGCCGAAATCACCAGCGTCGAGATCGCATTGTTCGAGCTGCTCAAAACGGCCGCCGATCCGAAGTTTAAGGGGATATCAAAGATAGTGAAATAAACGATTTGTAGGGGCGCCGCTCGCTGCGCCCTCCTCATAGGACAGGGCAAGCCCTGTCCCTACAGAAAGGAAAAGATGGCCACAAATTTTCAGAGACCCGATATTTTTCGCCCGCCCAGCGAGCGCAACGCATGCTTTCTACCGTTGACCAAGGGCTGTTCGAATAATACATGCGGCTTCTGCGGATATTACGGCACCAAGCTGCAAATGAGAGACCTCGATGAGGTAAAGAGGGAGATCGACGCCCTCGCCCTGTACCTGAAGACCGGCACCGTATTGCCCGATATGCCCCGGGTAATGTACATGATCGCCCGGCAGTGGGACGGGCAGCGCGTGTTCCTGCAGGACGCCGACGCCCTGGTCTATCCGTTCCCCAAACTGAAAGAAACGCTCGATCACCTCAACGAGAAGCTCCCATTCGTGCAGCGTGTCGCCGCATATGCCACGCCCAGGGACATCCTGATCAAGGGCGTCGACCAGCTGAGGGAGCTGCGGGAGCGCAAGCTCGGCATATTGTATGTGGGAATCGAGAGCGGCGACGACGACGTGCTCAAGCACGTCGCTAAAGGAGCCACCCATGAGGAGATGGTTGAGGCGGGGCGCATCGCCAGGGAGGCCGGTGTCACGCTTTCACTCACCGTCCTCCTCGGACTCGGCGGAGTGGAGGGCAGCCGGAAACATGCGCTGGAGACAGCCGGAATCCTCAGCGAGATCGATCCGGAGTACGCCGGAGCGCTGACGCTGACGCTCGTGCCCGGCACGCCGCTGTACGAGGAGGCGCGGCGTGGCGAGTTCCACCCCATCGACCCCTTCCAATCCCTCGAAGAGCTCAAGCTTATGGTCGAGCATTTCGAGTTCACCGATTGCTTCTTCAGCTCGATGCACGCCTCCAACTATCTCCCGATCCGGGGAAGGCTACCGCGGGACAAGCGGAAACTGATCAAAGAACTGGAGTCGGCCCTATCGAAGCGCGACCCCAAAATGCTGCGTCCCGAGTTCATGAGGGGCCTGTAACCGATACCTCGGTCGATATCGCAGCGATCCCTCGATCAAACGGCGCTTTGCGAATAGCCCCTGCGCGCACCGAAATTGCTTTATGCCTTGACACAAGCCGTAAATAAATGCCAAAATTACCAATCACCCAAAATTTTCAGGCATTTTAGAGGAGGGCACCTTGGCGAAAAAACGAGTACTTTTGACCGGCGCGTCGGGATCGATGGGGGGAGAGACCTTTAAGGAACTGCTGAGGAGAAAAGATAAATATGATATTGTCCTTATCTTGAGACCATCGAAAGTAAATAAAAAGAATTTCTCACAATATGAAGGCCAGGACGGAATAACAATCGTTTGGGGAGACCTCAGCAAGCCTGAGGACGTACTGAAAGCCGTAACCGGGGTCGACCACGTCCTGCATCCCGCCGCGTACATCTCACCGGCGGCAGACCACAACCCGAAGCAGGCAAGAAAGTCGAACTACGAGAGCGCCGTGAATATCATAGCTGCGATAAAGCAGCAGCCGGATAACGGCGACAACATCCGGTTAGTCAGCATCGGCACCGTCGCGGAGTACGGCGATCGCCTCCCGCCTGTCCACTGGGTGAAGGTAGGCGATCCGCTGAAGCCCAGCGTCGGCGACTATTACGCGATAACCAAGATAGCGGCGGAGCGCGCAATCATCGAATCGGGCCTGAAATACTGGGCCTCTATGCGCCAGACCTTCATTGCCATACCCAACGTCTACTCGCTGATGGATCCTATAATGTTTCACCAGCCGCCCGAGACGCACATCGAGTTCATAACCAGCCAGGACGCCGGATACGGCCTGGTGCAAACGCTGGAATGCCCGGACGATTTTTACGGCAGGGTGTATAACATGGCCGGCGGCCCTTCCTGCAGGTTCCTTTACAGCGATTACCTGGAGCGATTCTTCAAACTGTTCAACCTGGGCGATTTCAGGACGATGATGGATCGCAACTGGTTCGGAGCCAGAAACTTCCACTGCTGCTGGTATATGGACACCTATATCCTTAACGATTATCTGGGACACTGGCGGCAGACCTTTGACGACCAGATAAAGCAGGTCGATGAAATGGTCCCCTCGATCATGAAGTTCGGCGCGGGCCTGGCGCCTAAATTCATCGTTAAGGCATTCATGAAGAGGATGGCCGACCCCTTGAAATGGGTGCAGACAAACGACGAGGAAAAGGTCAAGGCATTCTTCGGCAGCCGCGAGGCGTGGGAGAAGATCGGCGGGTGGGAAACCTACAATCCGAAAAGGGATACGCGCGATCTGCGCGTCGAAAAGGACCCGCTGACAAAAGAGTATACGCTGGAGGAGATGCAGGCGCTGGCGAAGTCGAGGGGCGGCGAGTGCCTCTCGAAGGAATATATCGACATCAAATCGAAACTAAAGTGGAAGTGCGCGTCCGGCCACGAGTGGGAGGCGACCCCCAGGCTGCATCTCACCGGTCACTGGTGCGCGGATTGTACGCCTCCGCCGTGGGACTACGACGCGCAGGTCAAGGCCGATCCGGCACTCGCGGACATATATTGCTACAACCATGACGAGAACGAGTCCCAGCGCGTCGATTATCTGTACTGCCCTAATGAGTAATAAATAACGGTGACAGGATTACAAAGGGTTGACATTACTATATGGATAGTGTATAAGGGAGTTCACCCTGAAATATTGAAAGGAGGAGGCCATGGCAGAGAGCGTTTATAAAATCATCACCCTGGTTGGAACCAGCGAAGAGTCCTGGGAGAAGGCCGCAAAGAATGCGGTGGAGATGGCCGCAAAGTCACTGCGAGACATACGCATTGCCGAGGTATCGGAGCTCGACATGCAGATCGAGGACGGCAAGGTGCGCACATATCGCGCCAAAGTGAAGGTTTCCTTCAAGTATGAGGGAAAAGGATAAAGACAGCCGCCCTCGAAACACCCTCATACGTCTAACCCTGCACGGGCTAAAGGTCGTAATTGATAAAAGGCTTGCTTACGTAACCGTAAGCAAGCCTTGCTGTTTATGCGGGAGCTATGTTTAATTCGACGTGTATAAAAACGGCACCCCTGCGATTATATAAGCCTGCCTATCCTACAACTTTTCCCGTGATCGTTCAGAACGACTGGGTCTTCAACCACTCGACACTTTTTTCGAAGGCTTCTTCGGCGGAAAAAATCGGCCGGTAGCCGAAGTCACGCGTCGCCTTGTCGTGGACGAAGGTGTGATCCAGGCAGAGGCAATAGACCGAGAACCTGTTGAAGTTGGACATTGGACTGAACTTCTCGGAGAGCCACGCGAGCACGTTGGCCACGCCGTAGGGTATCGACTTCCGGGGTAGAGCTATTCCGAGGCTTGTCAGGAACGGATTCATGAAATCGAAGAAGTTGCCGGTGTCGTGATCCGTGATGAAATATATCTGGCCCGCCACCGACGAATCCGGCGACAGGTTCTCGGCGGCCAGTATGTGAGCGTGCGCGGCGTTACCGGAGTAGACGTGGCTGAATTGAGCCTTACCGTTCCCCAGCCGGATATTCTTACCGCTCTTAGCGTTTTTTATGACATTCGGCAGGTGGTACTTATCGCCGGGTCCGTACATGCCCGCCACGCGCAGGGCGCATGTGGAGAAGGCCGGCCCGTTCGCCTTTATAACGGCCTGTTCGGCCAGCATCTTGCTGTAGGCGTACCTGTTCATCTTCCCCGGATCGGCCGGATAAGGCAGGGACTCATCGCCGAGACGCTCGCCGTGCTTGCCGTCCATGACTACATCCATGGTGCTGCTGAAGACGAGCCGCGGCACGCCGAGCCGGACGCAGGTATCGAGTATGATCTGCGTGCCCGTCACGTTGGTCTCGTCGTAGAGCGTCAGCGGCAGCCGCGGGTCCCAGACCGCCGCCGCCGTATGGATGACGGTGTCCACCCCCTCGCAGGCCTTTCTGACGGCCGCCTCATCGCGGATGTCGCCCACTATTATCTCGGCGCGTTCGTCCTTCGCCGGCTCGATATCGATGACGCGGACGGTCTTCCCCCGCTCCACGAGCTGTGAGACAACGGCGCGCCCCATCATACCGGCGCCCCCCGTCACCAGATACACTTTGGCTTCTCCCGAACCGGACGCATTGGCTTCACTCACCGGACACCCCCTATCGATAATTTACTACGATCTCTACGGCATCACCTTAATTAACCCGCCGTCACGCCAGATATCCACCCCGGCGCTCCGGCGCATGAAGCGCCCGTCGATAATAGCATCAAAACGATACGATCTCGACGTTGAAAGCGCCGTCCGCATCGATGGTGATCACACCCGCCGTGGCCTTCGCCGTGTCGTCCGCGTACGCCTGCCCCGGGTTGACGAAGATCACCCCGTCCCGCGTCTCGCAGCGTGCGTCGTGGGTGTGCCCGTACAGTATCATATCGACGTTGTGGAACTCCTTTGCGATGTCATCCTCCACGCCGATGGACGCGCCGCCCCAGTGGGGATGTATCACGCCTATCCTCTT
>JAYEHL010000151.1:0-2136 GCA_034659515.1 Chloroflexota bacterium
CAAGAAAAACCCTCTTCCCCCTTTTATTTTATTCTGCTATCTTTGATGCGTCATTTTAACTGTAGAAGGAGGCCAATATGTCTGAAGAAACGTTTGATGTTGTAATAGTTGGAGGAGGTAACAAGGCTCTATTCCTCGCCATGTATCTAGTGAAGTACGCAAACATGAGCGTAGGAGTCTTTGAAAGGCGGCATGAGATCGGTGGATGCTTGGCTACGGAAGAGATTTCGGCACCTGGTTTCCGCGGTAACACACATGCCACCATTCAGTTGCCGTTCTACTACACACCGCTGTGGCGTGACTTCCCGGAGATGTGGGAGTACGGCTGCAGGCTGGAACAACACCTCGTAGCAAACGGTGCGGTGTTCAAGGACAAAGAAAACTGTCTTGCTATCTACAGTGAGAAATACGATCCCGATCAGACCAGGACCGCCAAGGAGATAGCCCGTTTCTCGGAAAGGGATGCCGAGAAGTGGCTCAAGTTAAGGGAGTACTGGCTGTTGCCTGAGGCACAAGCTGTGCAATTTGACATGTTGTACAAGCCGGCTGAGATACGCGCCGCTGATCCTAAAGTATTCGAGCGACAGCTAACTCAGTATCCCGCTATGGTAGAGGTGGGACAGGGAGTAAACCCCGATGCATTAACTCTTGCTGCTCCGCATATCCATAACGTGCAGGAACTATGGGAGGGCAAAGAGCTGCAGTATTGCAATACCAGGTTCATACTCACGGCGACGATGGATCCGACTCAGCCGGGCGCCGGAGCCTGGACATTTGGCTTCGCCGCGATGATGCCGTCTACCTGCTTCATTCCCGGCGGCACGCACCAGGTGGCCCACGCCGCACACAAGATACTCTGCCGCGACGGAGCTAAATTCTTCGTGGGGCAAGAGGTCAAGAAGTGCATCATCGAGAACGGCGAGGCTAAGGGCATCGAGCTTATGGACGGTACTAAGGTCAGGGCCAAGAAGCTCGTCGTCAGCACGCTGAGCCCTATGCAGCTGGCCTTCGACCTTATCGGCGAGGAATACCTTGACTATGAATTCAAAAAAAGGGTCAAATTGATCGAGAACGAATTTGGTTGCCTTATGTGGTACACATTCGCTATCCATGAGGCGCCAAAGTACAAGGCAGCCGCATTTAATCCGGATATCAACGACACCTTTTGGCTGGGCCTGGCGGACGATGCCGATCCATATCATGTATGCCGGGAGGCCTACTACGCCCGATTGGGCCTGTGGCCGCCGGCAAAGGACTGGTGCCCGACGGTTTGGAGCCATAGCTTCGTAGATCCGCTGTATGCACCGCCCGGCAAGCATGTTGCCAATAATGAACAGCTGGGGCCACCGGTACCCAATCATACTGAGGATGAGTGGCTCGATATTAAGAAGTGGTACGCCGAGGAACTGGTAAAGTTATGGGAGCAGCATGCCCCTAATATGAATTGGGATAATATCATCGGAGTCGACACCAACTCGCCGTACGATAACCTTAGGATGAAGAACACGGCGCCCAACGGGTGTATCACAATGGCCGACCGCGTGTCGCACCAGTGCGACGACAAGCGGCCGATACCGGAGCTGGCCAACCACAGGACACCGATAAAGAATCTCTACGCCACCGGCGCCGCATGGCACCTGGGAGCAAACTCCGGCGCTACCGAGTCCTACAACTGCTATCAGATCATAGCCAAGGACCTCGGCCTGCCCGGACCGTGGCAGGAGCCCGGTAACGAAGATCCTTACTCACTATACGAGACCTGGCTGGAGACACTCAAGAAGACGAGGGAATCCGGGCTGAGGAGCCCTCTGGCGAAAAAATAGGCTTTAGTTTAGTGCAATGGTTCGTCTTGTCGACAACAGGTAATTTAAAATATGAGCGATAAGGAGCGGAAAATGGCAAAGAACTACGACGTAATAATAATCGGTGGGGGCCCCAACGGGCTAACGGAAGCTTGTTACCTGGCTCGAGCGGGGCTCAAGGTACTGGTATGTGAGAGGAGAAACGAGATCGGCGGAGGGCTTGCTACGGAGCAGATAACCCTACCTGATTTCTATCACAACACACATGCCATCTACCATTTGATGGCGGACTATTCCCCGACAACCACTGACTTCGAATTCGACAAGAGATACG
>JAYEHL010000152.1:0-2128 GCA_034659515.1 Chloroflexota bacterium
GGGGATAGGATCGTTAAACTCTTTTGCAGTTTTGATCCAGAGGGATACAGCGTCTTTTGCATTTGATAGCGCAGATTCGTAAGACTCGCCGTGCGCGGAACAACCCGGGAGTTCCGGGACTTCAGCCACGTATACCCGGTCTTCGTCGCTCCAATATATTATAATTTCGTATCTATCCATTATTCCTCCCCTCCCAGTTTGTCAAATTCTTAGTGCTTCGTCAGCAAACTCTTAATCGTACTCAGCGGCCTCAGTGTCATCAGCGCCGTGGGCAGCTCCAGCTCGGTCTTGCCGCCGGCGTGGGACATGTTCACCGCGTCGACAGTGGGCTTGAGGGGCGCCAGCTTCCCGTCGTCGCCGGATGCGACGATGTCATCGATCGCGGCCAGCATCTCGCGGCCTGTCGCCAATCGCCACGCGGTGGCCTCGGCCTTCTTTCGGGGGATGATGCCGTATTTCTCCTTGAGGCGGTTCATCGCCTCCTCGGCGTCGTACGCAGTGTCGATAATGTCGGCGCGACTCAGCAGCTCGGTCTCGTAGTTGAGATGGTACTTCCAGCTTGGCGAATCGAGCGCCTGGCGGTGTTCTTCGACGGTGCGACATAATAATCGATAGCCGAACTTATCCGGGTTCTCGAAGGCCAGGCTCCCCGGATCGAGGAACGGCGATATCGGCGCGGTGAACAGCATCAGCCTATTGTCGTTGAACTTACCCCACAGGTGGTCGCAGTAATCGACCGTTGCCATGAACGATGCGCGATCCTGCTTTGGTATGCCCAGCATGTAGAACACGTCCATGCGGCTGCATCCGGCCTCCAGCGCCCACCGCACCGTCTGCTCGAAATCGGCGTCGCTGAAGTTGCGGCCGCAGGACCTGCGCAGGTCGTAGTCGTGCGATTCGGGCGACATCTCCAGGCAGAAGCCGGGGCACACCTCGCCCATGCGCTGGAGCAGCTTCCTGGGCGCGGGATTGAACAATTCCATGATGATTTGATTCTTCGGTCGATGTTTGTCCAGCAGGTCGAGCAGTTCGTAGGCGTAATCCTCGCCGGGCTGCTGCAGGTCGCCGAGGATGAATATCGGGCCTTTGCTGAAACGCTCGATGCTCTTGACATCGCGCACCACCGCCTCCGGCGTGCGGTAGGCCGTTTCATGCCGATTGAAGCAGTTGCGGAACGCCGCCTGCGAGCCGCCGCAGATCACGCAGTTCTCGGTGCAGCCGCGGCAGGTGAGCACCGCCGTTATCGGGTATTGCAGCCAGCGCTTGAACGGCAGGTAGCTTACGAGATCGCGGTAGCGTATGACGGAGCGGATGACGTTGTCGTAGTGGCTGACAAACAGGCCATCGAGATCGTTCGGGACGTGGGACATGGGGTTCTCGCGGATCGTCCCGCCGCCGTCGCGCCAGGTGAGGTTGGGCACATCGGACGGGTCGCTGCCCCTAGTGATGCAGTCCATGAGGCGCTTCACCGGCTCCTCGGTGGTGTCGCCGCGCATCACGTAATCGATCTCCGGGTAGTCCATCAGCTCGCGGTGGAAGTAAGACGACGACAGCCCGCCGAACAGCACCTTCGATTGGGGATGATATTTCTTGACGATGCGCGCGATCTCGATGCTGCCGTGGCAGTGCAGCATCCAGTGCAGGTCTATGCCGAAGACGGGGGCCTCCAGCTTGGCGATGAAACTCTCGACATCGAACCCTTCGCTGCGCAGCATGCGCACGGCCAGGTTGACGATGCGTACGCGGTAGCCGGCGCGCTCCAGGTATTCGGCGATGCTGGCGATGCCGATGGGGTACAGTTCGAACAGCGGGGACGACGGAACCTGGTCGCTGGTAGGGCCGTAGAGGACAGTCCGCTTGCGAAAGTCGTAGATGCTGGGCGCGTGAAGCAGGATCAGGTCGGTTTTCGGCACGTCGATTATTCCCTCGATTTCTCTGGTTAAATGATAACCGACATCCGTAGGCGGGTCAACGGCGGGTACAGGGGGCACGGCATGCCGTGCCCCTTGTATCTTAAAATAAGGTGGTAAGATTAATAAAGGCACGGCAGACCGGGTGCCCCTTGGTCTCACAAGACCGCCGCGTAGCGAGGATCGTCGTGCCTTTACTTTCAAAGAGCCCGAACAGT
>JAYEHL010000153.1:0-21730 GCA_034659515.1 Chloroflexota bacterium
TCCCAGCTTGTGGCCATGTCGACGCCGAGACAGCAGGGATATTTCAACGGCGGGGCGCAGATGCGCATATGTATCTCTTTAGCGCCGACGTTTCGTAGCAGGGCGACGACGCGCGGCGTTGTCGTGCCGCGAACGATGCTGTCATCTACGATAACGGCTCGCTTGCCTTCAAGCCTCTCCCGCATGGGGTTGAACTTCTGCTGCACTCCCAGCTCTCTCAATCGCTGATGCGGCTCGATGAAGGTGCGGCCTACATACCGGTTCTTAAGCAGAATATCGGAGAACGGAATACCCGAAGCTTGCGCGTAACCGATCCCTGCTGCCGTCGCTGAGTCTGGGAGACCGAACGCTACATCTGCCTCGACCGGGTACATTTGGGATAGCTTGGCCCCCATGGCCTCTCTCGCCGAATAGACTCGGCGTCCCTCTATTATGCTGTCGGGCCGGGCGAAATAAATATATTCAAAAATGCATAGTCCTCTGGGCTTTCCATCGCCCTCCTTATCGCTCTGGACGCCGTTTTCGCTTATCGATACGATTTCGTTGGGCTCGATGTCTCGCAGAAATTGAGCGCCGGTATGGTCCGGTGCACAGCTCTCAGAGGCGAGCATCCATCCGCCGTTTAATTCACCCATACACAGCGGGCGTACGCCTAGAGGATCGCGCACACCGTAGAGGGTATCTTCAGTCAAGATTACCAATGAGTAGGCACCTATCAATCTCTTCATGGCGTGTCTTATCTTTTCGACCCAGGATTTCTGTGGCGCAGTTAAGATAAGGTAAGCTATGATTTCGGAATCGGAGGTGGTATGAAAAGTAAGACCCTGGGACTCAAGCTGCTGACGTAGTTCGACGGCATTTACGAGATTGCCGTTATGCGCAAGAGCGATTTTGCCTGCGGGGCCTTCGACTATAAGAGGCTGGGCATTTTCGGCGTGGCTGGAACCGGTGGTAGAGTATCGATTGTGTCCGATGGCAATGTGTCCGCACAGCTGGCTCAATATGTCTTCGTCGAATACCTGGGACACGAGCCCCATCTTAGTGTGGCAGTAAAATTGATCGCCGTCAGAGGTTACGATGCCGGAGCTTTCCTGTCCGCGATGTTGCTGAGCGAAGAGCCCGAAGTATGTAAGCCTGGCTACATCTTCATCCGGGGCATAAACACCAAAAAGAGCACAGCATTCCTTCATCCGCGTTATCGATCCCTCACTACTGATTATATGCTCCTGTAGACGCAGGGTCAATCCCCAAACATTCGGGATTTCAACCAGTTTAGAGCGTAGTCCATAGCTTCATCGGAGGTGCGGATGCGGTGCCCAGTGCCTTTGATTATCAGTATCTCCCTGGGATCGTCGGCGCGCTCGTACAGACTCCACGCGCTGGATGGTGGCACGACATCGTCCTCGTCGCCGTGGATTATCAGTATCGGTCGGGGCGATATATCCTCGATCCAGTCGCCGGAATAGACCTCGCTGAAGCCTTCCATCCAATCTTCTATGGAGGGCGGGAAATGTGCGTCCTTGATCACGCCCATTTCGCGATAGTTGGCGATCACCGATTCGGCCAACTCGCGATCCCCTGCGAGACGCGAGATGTCCGGGCATGCACAGGCGATGACCGAGGACACCCTTCGATCCTGTGCAGCGATATAGATGGAGACCGCCGCTCCGGCGCTGAATCCCATTAAAGAAACCCTGCTCTTATCGACCCCGTCCATGCAACATATGTGATCGAGGATTGCTTTCAAGTCTCTCGTCCATCCGCTGATATCGAAGTTTCCCTCGCTCTCGCCGGCGCCCCTAAAGTTGAACGTTATCGTCACAAATCCCTCCCGAACGAAGCGTTCAGCCAATCCGGCGTAGCCGCGGTCCCCGGGATCCGCCGGGCCCCCTCTCGGCATGCCGTGGCACAGGCACAGCGCCGGCGCCGGTATAACATCGGGCACGTAAACCTGCCCCTTCAATTCTATGCCTTCAAGTTCGACGTAAAATGTATTACATTCCATTCTTAAACCTTCAGTAAAACAAAAAATTCCCTGTTGCCTGAAGCCCCTGATATCGGCGAAGGCGTAAGGCCGCCGAGTCGATATCCTTTGTCGATGATCCATGCGATGAAACGTCCGAGGACGAGCGCATGAATCGCGGGGTCCCTGACTATGCCCCCCTTGCCGACCTCGTTTTTGCCCGCCTCGAATTGCGGTTTGACGAGGCATATCAGATCGCCGCCGGGTTTCAGCAGGGACGCTGCGTTGGGCACTACTTTTTCGAGAGAGATAAAAGATACATCGATGACGGCTATATCGACCTGTCCGGGTATCGGCAAAGGGTAGCGGGCATTGGCACGCTCGATCACAACTACGCGTGGATCGATTCTCAGTCCGTAATCGATCTGACCGTAGCCGACGTCGACGGCGTACACCCTGCCGACACCGTGCTGTAGCAGACAATCGGTAAAGCCGCCGGTCGAGGCCCCGATATCGAGTGCAACCAGTGACGTAACATCGATGCGAAATTCGGCGAGGGCGTAGCTGAGTTTGACTCCGCCGCGGCTGACATACGGCGGCTTACGGCGCAAACGGATATCTGAGCACTCCATCACCTGGAGGGAAGGTTTGGCCGCTATCTCATCGTCGACGTAAACCTCCCCCGCCATTACCATGGCGCGGGCCTTTTCACGACTGTCGACAAGGCCTCGTTCCACCAGAGCCATATCCAGACGACACTTCATGACTTAAGGATAAGGTTATTGTATTGGAGTAGTCAAGAATTGTACTTGACACGCAAACTAAATGATGGTAACTTTATAAGTTAGTGCTCAGTGGCTAGCCAAAGACAGGCAAAGTCAAAGGTCGATAGGCAATAAGCCGAGACGGCAGAGCAGCTCAGCTTTAAGGCTTTCGGCCTTTAATTATTTAGTGGAGGTGTGTGTGCCTACTGTTAACCAGCTAGTACGTAAAGGGCGTGCGAAATCGAAGAAGAAAATGAAGACACCGGCGTTGCATTTTACTTATAATGCGCTGAAGCGGCGGATGCTTCCAGTTAAGGGTTCTCCACAGAAGCGCGGTGTCTGTACGCAGGTCAAGACGGTAACCCCCAAAAAACCTAATTCGGCTTTGCGTAAGGTGGCAAGGGTTAGGCTGTCAAACATGATGGAAGTCACGGCGTATATCCCCGGAGAGGGCCATAATCTTCAGGAACACTCTGTGGTGCTTATCAGGGGTGGCCGTGTT
This sequence comes from Chloroflexota bacterium, assembly GCA_034659515.1. Lineage (GTDB taxonomy): Bacteria > Chloroflexota > Dehalococcoidia > E44-bin15 > E44-bin15 > JAYEHL01. The sequence goes on from JAYEHL010000153.1 coordinate 3,230, forward strand.
AAAGACTTGCCGGGAGTGAGATATCACATCATCCGAGGCGCTCTGGATGCTAGCGGCGTTGAGAATCGTCAGCAGGGCCGTAGCAAATATGGTGCTAAAGTACCGAAACGGTCGAGTGGAGCTTAGTATGCCGAGAAGATCTAAGGTTATTAAAAGGAACATCCTCCCTGATTCGAGATATCATAGCTTGAATGTCTCCAGGATCATCAACAGGGTAATGACACGTGGTAAAAAGACGACCGCAGAGCGTGTTGTATATGGAGCACTGGATATCATAGCGGAGAAGGAAAAGGGCGATCCGGTAACTGTACTTGATCTGGCTATTAAGAACGCGACGCCGCTTCTTGAAGTTAAGCCCCGCAGGGTCGGCGGTGCCACCTATCAGGTCCCTGTCGAGGTCAGGATTGATCGTGGCCTTTCTCTTTCAATGCGCTGGTTATTGAAATCCGCAAAGGCGCGCGGCGGAAAGTCGATGGCAGAGAAGTTAGCTGCTGAGCTCCTCGATGCCTCACAAAGACAAGGCGCTACAATCAAAAAGCGTGAAGATACTCATAAAATGGCTGAGGCAAACAGGGCCTTCGTTCATTACCGGTGGTGAGGTTGATGCGTGGTTCGTTTCCTCTTGAGAAGATCAGGAATATTGGAATTATCGCGCACATAGACGCCGGTAAGACAACACTTACTGAGCGAATACTCTATTATACCGGGCGTACATACAAGCTTGGAGAGGTGGACAGCGGGACCGCCGTCATGGATTGGATGACTCAGGAGAGAGAACGGGGTATAACCATCACATCTGCTGCTACGACTTGTCAATGGCTGGATTACCACATCAATATCATTGATACCCCCGGTCATGTCGATTTCATCGCTGAAGTTGAGCGCAGCCTTCGCGTTCTGGATGGTGGGGTGGTCGTTTTCGACGCCGTAGCCGGAGTGCAGTCTCAATCGGAGACGGTGTGGAGGCAGGCGGATCGCTACAATGTCCCGCGTATTTGCTTCATTAACAAGATGGATCGCATAGGTGCAGATTTCGATAATGCCGTAAGGACAATCAGAGAGCGACTCGGAGCGAACGTCCTCCCCGTGCAATTGCCTCTCGGTGCAGAAAGTTCCTACAGGGGAGTAGTGGATATCGTAAATGAAAAGGCTTGGGTATATTACGGTGACTATACGGAAGAGCCCGTTCAGGAGGATATCCCCGGTGAGTATAAACAGAAATCTGCCAGGCACCGCGAGGAGCTTATCGAACAGCTCGCTGAGAACGATGAAGAATTAATGCACCTCTATTTGGAGGGGAAGGAAATCGCGCCTGAGGATATAAAAGAGGCATTGCGACGGGCTACGATAAAGAATAAAGTCTTCCCGGTGCTATGTGGAAGCTCGCTGAAGAGCAAGGGGGTTCAGTCTGTCCTCGACGCTGTTATAGCGTATTTGCCGTCCCCGCTCGATGTCCCGCCGGTTGAGGGATTTGATCCTAAAAGTGGTAAAGAAGTTAAGCGATCATCTGCAGGCGGCGATCCATTCTCCGCCTTGGCTTTTAAAGTTGTTTCGGATCCCTTCTTTGGCAGGCTGGTGTATGTCAGGATTTATTCGGGCAAGGCGATCTCCGGAGGGCAGGTGTATAACTCAACACGGGAGCGCAGGGAGAAGACAGGGCGGTTGTTCCAGATGCACTCCAATCGCCGCGAGGAGGTCAAAGAGGTGGAAGCGGGGGACATTGCTGCTGTCGTAGGGTTGAAGGATACGTTCACCGGCGACACACTGTGCAATCCTAATGCACCTATTGTGCTGGAGACGATTGAATTCCCCGAGCCGGTGATATCGGTTACGATAGAGCCTAAGTCCAGGGGCGATCAGGACAGGCTGGACGAATCGCTCGTCAAGCTGGCGCAGGAAGATCCCACGTTTGTAACAAGATATGATGAGGAGACCGGCCAGACAATAATCGCCGGTATGGGCGAACTCCATCTGGATGTCATAATCGATCGTCTGCTTCGAGAGTTTCAGGTGGGGGCCAATGTAGGAAAACCCCGCGTCGCATATAAAGAGACAATTGCGATGCCGGTAAAGGCCGAGGGGAGATTCGTTAAACAGACGGGTGGACGCGGGCAGTATGGCCATGTCAGGATACAGCTCGAGCCCGGAGAGCGCGGCAGCGGTTTTCAGTTTATAGATAAGATAAAGGGTGGGGTTATACCCAAGCAATTCATTCCGCATGTGGGGGCCGGGATCAGGGGGGCGACCGAGGGGGGGGCGCTCTTGGGCTATCCGCTGATCGATATAAAGGCTACGCTATATGACGGGAGTTATCACGAGGTGGATTCCTCCGACATAGCGTTCAAGATCGCCGGCGCCATAGCTCTCAAAGAGGGCGTTAAGAAGGCCAAGCCGATATTGCTTGAGCCTGTTATGAAAATGGAGGTCGTGTCCCCTGAAGAATTCATGGGCGATATTCTGGGAGATATTAATTCAAGGCGTGGTCAGATTCTCAGTATCGATAGCAGAGGGGACATGCGAACTATCCGTTGCTGGGTACCCCTCTCCGAGACTTTCGGTTACGCCACGGATTTGAGGTCGATGAGTCAGGGCCGGGCGACATATACAATTGAATTTAAACAGTATGAAGAGCTGCCTCCAAATCTAGCGGAGCAGATTATAGATAAAGTGGGAGGGACGGCTTTATGCCAAAGCAGAAAATACGAATAAAACTCAAGGCTTTCGATTACCGCATACTCGACCAGTCCGCAGGGCAGATCGTGGAGGCTGCGGAGCAGACCGGCGCGAAGGTAGTAGGACCTGTGCCGCTGCCGACGCGCATCAAGAAATTCTGCGTAATACGCTCTCCGCATGTGGATAAGGATTCTCGAGAGCAGTTTGAGATTCGCACCCACAAGCGATTGATCGATATCGTTGAGCCCTCGTCGCGGACCATAGATACGTTGACCAAACTGGATCTGCCGGCAGGGGTCGATATCGAGATAAAACTGTAAAGAAGCAGATCGAGGGTTTGACTTGCTTACGAGTGGGTCGCCCTGATTTTGTATATATTGTGAGAGAAGTGAAAAATGATTGACGGAATTATTGGACGAAAGAAGGGAATGGCACAGGTCTTCAATGAGGACAGGTCGGTTGTCCAGGTGACTGCCATCGAAGCGGGACCTTGCTTCATCGCACAGGTGAAGCGGGTGGAGAAAGAGGGATACGATGCTGTTCAGCTCGGGTTCGGTGAGGCCAAGAGGCTCAATCAGCCTGAAAAGGGGCATCTGAAAAAGGTGGGTCTGCTGAAACATCTTCGCGAGTTCAGAGTGACTGATACCTCCTCCGTTGAAGTCGGCCAGAAGATCGATGTAAGCATCTTTAAACCTGGTGATATTGTGGATGTTGTGGGTATATCGAAGGGGCGCGGGTTCGCCGGAACCATCAAGCGCCATAATTTTAGCGGCGGTCCCAAGACCCACGGACAGTCGGACCGTCATCGCGCCCCCGGCTCGATCGGTTCTACTGCTACGCCGGGAAGGGTGTTCAAGGGTAAAAAGATGGCAGGGCACATGGGCGATGAGCGCGTTACAGTGCGCGGGCTCAAGGTGGTGCAGGCGGATGTGGATCGCAATCTGCTCTTGGTAAAAGGAGCCGTTCCCGGTGCAAAAGAGGGAATCTTGCTGATAAAGAAGTCTAGCAAGAACAGGGAGGCCGGTGCTTAAGTTTTCCATTCTAAATACCTTTAGAAGGAAAGGTATAGCCGTTTTCGCTGTCCTAGGCACCGGTCTGGGCATCGCTCTTATGACGGTGCTTCTCTCGATCTCCGATGGCATGGACGCTCAGATGACTGAGACGATGACCGAGCTCGCGGGCGGAATCGGGGTTTATCCTGAGACCGCTCCTATAGGTTATATGATACCGAGCAATACCGGTTTTCCGATTTCATATACTGAGGATATCAAGACGATAGATCATATCAATGAGGACTCGATAATATCCCAGGTGCTGACGTTCGTTCCCACTGAGGTGGCCGATTACGGCGATCCGATGGGCGTGATAATGAGAGGATTGGATTTTGGCAGCGAACTGGGTGAGGATAATCCGTTTTCTACAGATAATATATTAGAGGGCAGGGCCCCGGTCGGGGCGGGCGGGGATGAGGTGGTTATCGGTAGTATGCTGTCTACATTCGGTATGTCAGTAGGTGGGGAACACACGGATGTCGGCGATATCATCTACATGCCTGTGGCCGGCGGTGAGGTTGTTCCCCTCACTATAGTTGGGATATTTGAAACCGAGAACAATTTTTATGACGGAAGTATATTCACTGACCTCGATACTGCAAGAGGGCTAATGCCGGCTCTAAGTGCTGATGAGGTAAATTATATAAGTCTGGAGGTCAGTGATACACAGTACGTTCAGCAAGTGGCTGATGAGGTAGATGCGATGTTCGCCGACCGTGATGTTACGGTTAGTACCGTCGTCGCTGCCGATCTTCTGGGCAGTATTAACGATATGATGAGCGTATTTCGCAATTTTCTATGGATCGTATCGCTGGTAGCGGCTGTAGCAGGCGGCGTATCCATCTTCATAGTGATGCTGATATCAGTCATAGAGAGGACAAAGGAGTTCGGGATACTAAAGGCATCCGGATGGTCCAACTGGAACATCATAAGCTCGGTGGTATTCCAGTCGATTACGGTGGGCCTGCTCGGGGCGGCAGTCGGTCTAGCGATCGGGTATGGAGCAAAGGAAGCGATAGATGCCTACATGACCATCGAGATAGGCATCATTACATGGAGGCTGGTTTTGATAATCGTCGCGTTCGGAGTAGTGATGGGGATTACCGGAGGGCTTTATCCTGCACTGCGGGCGGCGCGAGTAAGCCCCATCGAAAGCCTAAGGGCTCTGTAGGTAATCGGAATGGTCAACTACGATGCGGAGCACGGAAACGAGGGGGGCGCTACAACGAGACAGCGGCGTAAGAACATCGTTATCGCCGACAAGGTAACCAAGGTTTATGGCAGGGGTGCTACCAAGGTCGCGGCGCTGAAGTCGGTAAACCTGAAAGTCAGGGAAGGGGAATTTGTCGCGGTGCTGGGGCCGTCCGGAAGCGGCAAGACGACGTTTCTCAATATGATCGGGGCGCTCGACAGGCCGACGAGAGGACGAGTCATAATCGATGGCGTTGAAACGACGAGAATGGCCGAAAACAATCTGTATAGAGTAAGACGGGAGAAGCTCGGATTCATATTTCAGACTTATTATCTTGTACCGACTTTGGACGCTTTGCACAATGTGCTCATTCCGGTATTGCCAACTAGGGGTAATAAGAGGTATTATATGAAAGCTGTGCGTCTTTTAGAGCTGGTGGGCCTAAAGGACCGCATGAACCACAAGCCTGGTGAACTCTCCGGAGGGGAGCAGCAGCGAGTTGCTATAGCTCGATCTCTGATTCTGGATCCGAGTGTTATACTTGCTGATGAGCCCACCGGAAATTTGGACACCAAGACCAGGATGGAAATCATCGAATTGATGTTGCGATTGAATAAGAAGCATAATAAGACATTTATAGTCGTCACCCATGATCGCAGGTTGGCTGACAGGGCTGAGCGATCTCTATATCTGTGTGATGGCAGGCTCTCAGATGTCTGCCCGGAGGGTTTTTAGCTTGGTACAGGTTTCGGTATACAACACCTCAGGAGAAGTCATAGATCAAATTGAATTGAGCGATGATGTATTCGGCGTTCCGGCGAACACCGCTGTAGTACATCAGGCACTGGTTCGTCAGCATGCCAACGCGCGTCAGGGCACTGTCAGCACCAAGACACGCGGACTGGTCGCGGGCGGCGGTCGAAAGCCCTTCCGTCAGAAGGGGACCGGGCGGGCACGCCGCGGAAGCAGCCGCTCTCCATTGCTGAAGGGTGGAGGAACCATCTTCGGCCCGCAGCCGCGGAGTTACCGGCAGGCGATGCCGAAGAAGATGCGCAGATTGGCTTTGAGATGCGTGCTTTCGGCTAAAGCGGCCGATGGTGAGATGACGGTCATCGACGCGCTGGCGCTCGATGCTCCGAATACTAAGGAGATAGCCGGCATCGTAAAGTCACTCGGATTGGGGCCATCGCTTCTCATCGTTACCGAAGAGCCGGATGCTAATGTATACAAATCGTCACGTAACCTAGAGAAGATTGGCGTGCTGCCCGCTTATATGCTGAATATCGGCGATCTTCTATCCCATCGGAGGATGCTGATAACGTTATCGGCAGTGAAGAAGGTCGATGAGATGTGGGCATCACCGAAGAGGCAGGCGAAGGTATAGGGAATAGATAATGCAGATTTTAGAGATACTACGTCGACCAATAATCACCGAAAAGAGTACCGTTCTCCAAGAGAAGGGGAGGTATACCTTTGAAGTGTCGAAGGAATCCAATAAACAGCAGATAAAGCAGGCCGTAGAACAAGCGTTCAATGTGAATGTGGTTAAAATAAATGTTATGACCATGCCCGCGAAGTGGCGGGGTCCGGGGAGAAGGAGGAGTTTGATGTCGCCGTGGAAGAAGGCGATCGTTACCCTCAAGCCCGGACAAAAGATAGAATTCTTTGAGGGAGTGTAAAGTAAGTGCCTCTTAAAGCATACAAGCCAACATCGCCCGGTCGCAGAGGTATGACCGGCTCCACGTTTGAGGAGATTACCAAGTGGAGACCAGAGAAATCTCTTGTTAAACCTCTGAAGAGCAAGGCTGGCAGGAACAATCAGGGACGGATAACTGTGCGTCATCGCGGTGGGGGCTCCAAGCGAAGATACCGCGTTATCGATTTTAAGCGGGATAAGCGCGATATGCAGGGAGAAGTGATCGCGATCGAATATGACCCGAACCGATCGGCGCGCATCGCTCTCATACAGTATGCCGATGGAGAGCGAAGATACATACTCGCTCCGATTGGGCTCAAGGTAGGAGACAAGATTATTGCCGGTGAGGGGGCTGAGATAAAAGTGGGACATGCGATGCCTCTTCGAAAAATGCCCACGGGTACTTCAATTCACAATATCGAAATGTCTCTCGGAAGGGGCGGGCAGCTGGTACGAAGCGCTGGCGCATCCGCTCAGCTCATGGCTAAAGAGGGGGACTACGCTTTGGTGCGCATGCCGTCATCGGAGCTGAGGAAGATACATATCAATTGTTACGCCACAATTGGGCAGGTTGGTAACGTTGATCATCAGCATATAAGCATCGGTAAAGCGGGTCGCAAGAGGCACATGGGTATAAGACCTACTGTTCGTGGATCGGTGATGAACCCGAGTGACCATCCGCATGGCGGCGGCGAGGGTAAGTCGCCCATAGGTATGCCGGGCCCGAAAACCCCCTGGGGCAAACCCGCATTGGGCTACAGAACACGTAAGAACAAGCGAACCGACAATATGATTGTCAGGCGCAGGAATAAGAAATAAAAACGATAATCAAGGCACAGTTGAGAGGTCAAGTATATGTCCAGATCCACTAAAAAAGGGCCGTATATAGAGCCGAGGTTGCTAAAAAAGGTGGAGGCGCTTAATGTTTCCGGTGAGAAGGCGGTAATAAAGACTTGGTCCAGGGCCTCGACGATATTCCCCGACATGATAGGCCATACTTTTGCAGTACATGACGGCAGGCGGCATGTGCCTATATTTATAACGGAGAATATGGTCGGACATAAACTCGGTGAATTCGCATTTACCAGGACTTTCAGGGGGCATTCGGCCAAATCAGAGAAGTCGTCGGTGATGAAGAGGAAGAAATAGATATCATGGAAGTAAAAGCTGCCGCGAAGTATATCAGGACGTCACCTCGGAAACTTCGGCCTATCGTAGATCTCGTAAGGGGTAAGAAGGTTGAAGAAGCCCTGACGATACTGAGATTTGTGACTTCACCGTCTGCAAAGGTTGTGACGAAGGTGGTTCAATCGGCTGCGTCTAATGCTGAGAACAATTTCGAAATGACGCCATCGGAACTGAAGATCACACAGATCTTTGTAGATGAGGGGCGTACAATGAGGAGATTTCGTGTCGGCCCCCGAGGTCGGGTGAAACCAATTTTAAAACGATCCAGTCATATCACTGTCATTGTTAAAGAGGAGGATTGATTGGGCCAGAAGGTACATCCAATAGGTTTTAGGCTAGGTATTACTAAAGATTGGCAATCGAGATGGTATGCCGATAAGCACTATACCGAATTGCTACAAGAGGACTTGAAGATCAGGGGTATTATTGCCTCTAAATACGGTGCGGACGATATAGCCAGGGTCGAGATCGAACGTGCGTCGAATCAGGTGACCGTAACGGTTCATACTTCCAGGCCTGGTATCGTTATCGGCCGGGGCGGGCAGCGTGTCGATGAGGCCAGGACACTGCTGGAGCAGGTCGCAGGCAAGCGGGTTCGTTTGAACATCCAGGAGGTGTCACAACCTGAGCTGGATGCATTTCTTGTGGCGAGAAGCATAACGCAGCAGATCGAGCGACGTATATCCCATCGAAGGGCGATGAAACAGGCGATATTTCGCACAATGGAGAGAGGGTCTCAAGGGGTAAAGATAGCATGTTCTGGAAGGCTTGGGAATTCGGAATACGCTAGAAGAGAAACACTTCATGAAGGAAGAGTTCCTCTCCATACTCTGCGAGCGGATATTGATTATGCTAGAGCGACTGCGCACACAACACTAGGCACGATCGGTGTCAAGGTATGGATATATAAAGGTGACATTATTCCCGAATATGAGAAGTTTGAAACCGAGGCTGTGCTTTCATCAGCTGCTGAGGGGCAGGATAAAGGTGGAGAAGGTATAGAAGGGACGATCGTAAGTACGGAGACTGCCGAGGTAGTCGAAGGTGTTACGGGGGAGAAGGCTGCAGCGACAGCTGAGACTGGCGAAAAGCCGAAGGCCGCATCTGGAGGAGCAAAGGCCGGAGAAGGTGAAGAGGCTCCAAAAAAGAGGGCGAGGGCGAAAAGTAAAGATAAGGTCGAGGGTGAGGAGGCCAAGCCTGCGGGGGATGTAACGGTTGAGAAACAATCCAAAGCGAAAGGTAAAACCAGAGCCAAGGTAAAGGTGGAGGTGGAGGGTGCTCCGGAGACCGGTTTGACTGAGACCAAAGAAGGCGAAGCTGTGGTGGAGGAAGTCGACAAGAAAGAAAAGCCTAAGTCAAAAGGTAAGGCTAAGATAGCTGGCGATAAGAAAGACGATACGGCAGGCGGAGCAAAGGCGGAAGGGGAGTAGCGATCCACCGCTGAACGAGGAAGATAGTAATGTTACAGCCGAGACGAGTAAAATATCGAAAGCAGCAGCGCGGTCGGCGCAGGGGCAATGCACAATCCGGCAACACAATAGCGTTCGGTGAGTTCGGCCTCCAAGCGCAGGGTGCATGTTGGCTTACATCGAGACAGATTGAGGCCGCTAGGCGTGCTATCATCCGTTACGTCAGAAGGGGTGGTAAGCTATGGATACGTGCGTTCCCCGACAAACCGGTAACTTCGAAACCGGCGGAGACGCGTCAGGGAAAAGGTAAGGGCGCGGTGGACCACTGGGTCTGTGTTACCAGGCCCGGCAAGATTTTGTTCGAGATCGCAGGGGTAAAAGAAGAGGCAGCCAAAGAGGCGATGCGTCTGGCCTCACATAAATTACCTATACCGACTAGATTTGTGTGCCGAGACTCCGATATCGGATAAAGAGGAATATAGGTTGAAGACGATAGAGATTCGTACATTAAATACGGACGAGCTTAAGAAGAAGCTTGATGAGTCATATCGAGAGTTGTTTAATTTAAGATTTCGTCTCGCCACAAAACAATTGGTGAATTATCATGAGATTCGAAATACTAAGAAGCGGATTGCGAAAATCAAGACCGTGTTGAGGGAGCGGGAATTACGAATATAGGAGCGAATTTGAGTTGGTGACACAGGCTGGAAATAGCAGAAAAAATAAGATAGGGCGTGTGGTCGGCGATAGGATGGATAAGACTGTCGTTGTGGCGGTGGTATATTACTCTCCGCATCGCATATATAAGAAGCCTGTAAAACATGTCAGCAAGTTTAAGGCTCACGATGAGCAAAATACATGTAAAGTTGGTGATGAGGTTTTGATCGAGGAGACTCGACCTCTCTCCAAAGATAAACGCTGGAAAGTGATAGAGATATTATCAAAGGGTGATTTGTAATGATCCAGCCACAGACTAGATTAAGGGTTGCGGATAATACCGGTGCCAAGAATATTATGTGTATAAATGTGCCAGGCGGAACCAGAAGGAGATATGCGCGCGTCGGTGATGTCATTGTCGCCTCGGTTAAAGAGGCGCAGCCCGGTGGCGCGGTTAAGAAGGGAGATGTAGTACGAGCGGTGATTGTGCGCACTGCGAAGCAATATCGCCGTCCCGATGGATCCTATATCAGGTTCGATGAGAACGCCGCGGTGCTTCTTACTGATAAGGGCGAACCAAGGGGAACGCGCATCTTCGGTCCAGTTGCTCATGAGCTACGTCAGAAGAACTTTATGAAAATCCTTTCTCTGGCACCTGAGGTTCTATAAAATGAAGCTAAAGAAAGAAGATACAGTCATCATTGTTGCAGGCAAAGATAAGGGCAAGAAGGGGAAGATACGAGAGGTGCTTTCCAAGGATGATACCGTGATTGTTGAAGGTATTAATATAATGAAGCGTCACATGAAGCCCAGGGGACAGGCGCGACAGGCTGGAATCATCGATAGGGAGGGCCCTATACATATATCTAATGTGATGATTGTGTGCCCCAAATGCAACAAGCCCGTTCGAGTGAAATCTCGTGCGTTGGAAGATGGCAAGCGTGCCAGGGCATGTTGCCAGTGTAACGAGGTGATCAACTGATGTCCCGGATGAAGCAGAAGTATCAGGAGGAAATACTGCCCGCACTTATGAAAGAATTCGGCTATACGAGTGTGATGCAGGCGCCTCGAATAGTAAAGATTGTGGTCAATATCGGAATGGGCGAGGCTACACAACATGCTCAGTCGCTGGAAGCGGCTGAGCAGGATCTGTCAGCGATAACCGGTCAGCATCCGGTTATCACCAAGGCGAGAAAATCTATCGCTGGATTCAAGTTGCGCCAGGGGATGCCGATCGGTTTGATGGTAACGCTGCGCGGTGACAGGATGTACGAGTTCATCGACAGGCTGGTCAGTGTTGCCCTGCCGCGAATCCGTGACTTTCAGGGCATGAAGCGCAACGCTTTCGACGGTAATGGGAATTACTCTATGGGACTGAAGGATCAGACCATCTTTCCGGAGATATCGTATGAAAAGGTGGACAAGGTCAGGGGGCTGGAGGTTTGTATAGTAACCACTGCCCGTAATGATGATGAGGGACGCAGGCTTCTCGAGTTGATAGGCATGCCGTTTGCTCGACAATGAAAGTAGCAGAGAGGCGTATTAGTAAAAATGGCCAAGCTATCTAAAATTATAAAATCTCGAAGATCTCCGAAATTTTCAGTCAGGCAGAACAATCGCTGCAGCATATGCGGACGGCCGAGGGCGTATATACGGCAATTCGGGCTGTGTCGCATATGTTTTCGTACCCTCGCACTTGAGGGGAAACTTCCCGGGGTAAGAAAGTCCAGCTGGTAAGCTGTAAATTTTAGTAGATAACAAATTGTGTGAAGGTTTGATATATGGTTACTGACCCAATTGCTGACATGTTAACGAGAATAAGGAATGCCATAATGGCTCGGCATGATTTTGTCCTTATGCCATCATCAAAGATGAAGCTTGACATCGCTAAAATACTTCGTGATGAAGGGTTCATTAAAGATTTTGAGGTGGTCAAGGGTAAGCAGCAGCGGGTAATAAAAATATATCTGAAATATACGGAAAAGAAGGAGCCAGTGCTTACCGGACTTAAGCGAGTATCGAAGCCAGGCTTGCGTGTATACGTATCACGTAAAGAGATACCGAGAGTTTACGGTGGGCTAGGAATGGCGATTCTCTCTACACCGAAGGGGGTCATCACAGGACAGCAGGCATGGCGTCAGAGTGTAGGTGGAGAGTTGCTCTGCTTTATATGGTAACGGAGGAAGATGATGTCTCGCATCGGTAAGATGCCAATTACGATACCTAAGGGCGTCGAGGTTGATATACAGGGAAATATAGTGCGGGTTAAGGGCCCGAGGGGTGAGCTTACGCGCACTTTAAGTCCATTGATTTCAATTTCACTGGAAGAAGGCATTCTCAAAGTAACACGGGAGTCTGATGATAAGGTTCATCGTTCACTACACGGATTAACTAGAAGCCTGTTGGCAAATATGGTGACAGGTGTGAGCGATGGATTTCAGAAAGAGTTAGAGCTTGTAGGCGTTGGGTATCGTGCTCAGGCTGCTTCGGGTGAGAAGATATCAATTCAGTTAGGATATTCGCATCCGATTGAGGTCGATCCTCCCGCGGGTGTATCTGTTACATTGAAAGATCCGACTCATATCGTCGTTGCCGGTATCAATAAAGAGCTCGTTGGTGATATAGCGGCGAAGATACGTGCATTCAGACCTCCGGATCACTATAAGGGCAAAGGGGTGAGATACGCCAACGAACATGTTCGCCTCAAACCAGGAAAATCAGGCAAGGTTGGAGCCAAACGGTAATGGGTAAGAATGATTCTATAGCGGCACGCAAGATAAGACACAAACGTGTACGAAATAAGGTTTCGGGGACTGCGGAGAGGCCGCGGCTTTGCGTGGCCCGCAGCCTGAATCATATCTACTGCCAACTGATCGATGACGATCAGGGACATACGCTCGCGGCGGCATCGACTTTAGACTCGGAGATGAAGGCAGAGCGTAACGGTAAGACTAAGGTTGAAGAGGCTGCGCTCGTCGGTAAATTGATAGCCCTGCGCGCATCAGCGAAGGGAATCAAAAAGATGGTGTTCGACCGTGGCGGCTATAAATATCACGGCCGCGTGAAGGCTCTCGCGGAAGCAGCAAGAGAGGCAGGCTTGGAGTTTTAGAATGCACGATTTAACACAAAGCGAAGCCTTAAATGAAAAACTTGTCAATATCAAACGTGTCGCCAAGGTAGTGAAGGGCGGAAGGCGGTTCAGCTTCACCGCTTTGGTTGTCGTCGGTGATGGCAAGGGCAAGGTCGGCGCCGGATTGGGTAAGGCCAAGGAGATACCGGAGGCCATTCGCAAGGGTGGCGCGACCGCCCGCAAGCAAATGGTGATGGTCCCGATGAATGGCAGCACCATACCGTATCCAATAACGGCTAAGTATTGCGGGGCGAAGGTGTTATTAAAGCCCGCTTCCGAGGGAACCGGATTGATTGCCGGTGGCGGTGTTCGCGCCGTGCTCGAGGTAGCCGGAGTTACCGATATACTCACTAAATCGCTCGGTAGCGCTAACCAGATAAATGTGGTGCGTGCGACAATAGAGGCACTTCGCCAACTTCGAGATCCTAAGGTAGAGATTGCGAAGCGCAAGGGGCAAACCATCGAGGAGGTTCCCGTTGGCTAAATTGATGGTTACGTGGAAAAAGAGTGGCATCGGCTTCTCACGTGACCAGAGACGCACGATACAGGCTCTGGGTCTTCGTCGATTGAACCATATCGTAGAGCACGAGGACTCGCCCTCAATTCGAGGAATGCTGCTAAAGGTGAGACATCTGGTCGAAGTGGAGGAGATCGTTGAGGGAGAATGAGTTAATTCCACCGAAAGGTTCAAAGCATAGTGTTAAGAGAATAGGCCGCGGTGTCGGCAGTGGGCATGGCACGTATGCCTGTAAGGGGCTCAAGGGCCAGAAGTCTCGCTCGGGTTTCTCGTTGAGCCCAGGATTTGAAGGCGGTCAGAACCCGTTGACGAAGCGCATGCCGGAGCAACGTGGTTTCACTAATATATTCAGGACTGAATATACAACTGTAAATGTATCCCAACTGAATCGCTTTGAGTCAGATGCCGAGATAACGCCGGAACAATTGGTGGCTGAGAGGCTTGTGAAGTCATTGAAGCGACCGATAAAGATTCTCGGTGGCGGCGAGCTTGAGAAGCCTCTTGTCGTAAGGGCCAATAAGTTCACTCAAACGGCAAAAATGAAGATCGAGTCCGCCGGAGGAAAAGCAGAGGAAATCGGCTAGTGACTCAAGAGCGCAAGAGTACCAGACCCCAGTTGCTTCAATCCATGATTGACGCCTTTCGTCAGACAGACCTGAGACGAAAGATTCTGCTCACAATAGGCCTCCTTGTAATTTTCCGCTTTATTGCGCATGTCCCTCTCCCTGGTGCCGATATCGGTGCTATGAAAGACTTACTGGGGGAGGGCAGTGGTGCAGGTTCATTGCTGGGGATGCTGGACCTTTTCAGCGGCGGCGCAATGAGAAATATGAGCGTGGCTGCGTTGGGAGTTTACCCTTATATTACGGCGCTCATTATAATGCAGCTCATGGTGCCGGTTATACCCAAGCTTCGCGAGCTGTCGCGAGAGGGTGATGCCGGACGGGCGAAGATAAATCTGTATACACACTGGCTCACTGTGCCGATGGCAATGTTGAATGGATACGGTCAACTGGTATTGCTTCAAAATCAGGGGGTAATGAGCAACGTTGGTTTTGGCGGTGGTAATGCGCTAAATACCATAGCCATGGTCCTCGCTCTGACGGCGGGCACCATGTTCCTCGTCTGGCTGGGCGAGCTTATAACAGAATACGGTATCGGCAACGGTGTCTCGCTGATAATCTTCGCCGGTATCGTCAGCACTTTGCCTCAGATGGTCAGCGAAGGTGCATTGGTAAACGATACTTTAGGATTAATCATCTTCTTAGTTCTCGCCGCGGTCATTCTGGTATCGATTGTGATCTTTACGGAAGCTCATCGCCGCATACCGGTTCAATACGCAAGGAGTATGTATCGCGGCGGAAGGATGTACAGACAGTCCGGGGGAACGCACATCCCTTTGAAAGTGAACTCGGCCGGTATGATCCCGGTGATATTCGCTATGGCCATGCTTATCTTTCCCGGTGTTGTGGCGGGATTCTTCGCCAATCCCGCCGGACAAGACCCTAATTTTGCCAATACCATTGTGAATTTATTTGCTCCGGCTAGCTGGTTCTACTGGGTTATGTATTTCTTCTTTGTTGTGGGCTTTACTTTCTTTTATACTATGGTGATATTCCAGCAGCAGAATCTAGCCGAGACATTGCAGCGGCAGGGGGCTTTCGTGCCAGGAATACGGCCTGGAAAGGCTACGAATCAATTCCTATCAAGGATAAATAACAGGATTACCTGGGGCGGCGCTTTTTTTCTGGCACTTGTAGCTGTTTCGCCGTTTATTATCATGAAAATAACGGGGATCCAGTCGCTCCAGCTTCCGTCTATCGGTATGCTTATTGTGGTTGGCGTGGCATTGGACACAATGCGGCAACTCGAGGCACAGCTTCTGATGCGACAATATGAAGGTTTTCTAAAATAGGGAGGACTAGTTATGCGTTTGATACTTTTAGGTGCGCCCGGTTCGGGAAAGGGCACACAGGCTAAAAATATAGCGGAGAAGGTTGGAATTACACACGTAGCTTCCGGTGATTTGTTCCGCGCTGCGGCAAGCAGGGGCGATGATCTGGGTAATCAGGCCAAGTACTATATGGAGAAAGGCCTGTTGGTGCCCGATGAAATTACAATAAAAATGATACTTGAGCGAATAGAGAAACCTGACTGCGTTAAAGGGGTCATGCTGGACGGTTTCCCCAGGACACTGGAGCAGGCCAAGGCGCTTGATAAGGCGCTCAGTGAAAAAGGGCAGTCTATAGATCGGGTGTTCTATATCAACGTTTCAACCGACGAGCTAGTCAGGCGACTGGGCGGGCGTTTCATCTGTCGTGACTGCCAGGCACCTTACCATCAGGTATCTTCGCCGCCAAAGGTTGAGGGAAAATGCGACAAATGCGGCGGTGAACTGTACCAGCGTACGGATGACAATCCAGAGACAGTTAGGAAGCGTATCGATGTGTATATTTCGGAGACATCGCCACTTATCGGCTATTATAAGCAAGCCGATAAGCTTGTGGAGATAAATGGAGAGGGAGATATAGACGATATCACCAAGGATATAGTCGCTGGGATCTCGTAGATTTTGGGAATGGGTATAATCGTTAAGTCACCCCGTGAGATAGAGATAATGAGACGACCGGGGAAAATCGTATCCGAAGTTTTAGATATATTGAAGAAGCGAATTAAACCTGGTATTATCACAGAGGAATTAGACGCTATTACTGTACAAGAGTTCAGTAGATGTGGCGCAGTATCCTCGTTTAAGGACTATAGGGGATATCCGGCGCATCTTTGTGTCTCTATCAACGATGAGCTGGTCCATGGGATACCTGGTAAGCGGGTGCTTAAAGAAGGGGATATCGTATCGATAGATTTCGGCGCTTTTTATGAGGGCTTTCATGGCGATGCTGCGCGTACATTGGCAGTCGGGCAGATCAGCGCTTTAGCGAAGGATTTGATAGATACTACTGAGGAGGCTTTGCGGGTAGGGATTGCAAACGCACGAAGTGGTGTTCGGCTGGGGGATGTTTCATCGGTTATCCAATCGTATGTGGAATCGAGAGGTTATTCGGTGGTGCGGGAGTATGCAGGGCATGGTATAGGCCGTCAGTTGCACGAGGACCCGCAGGTTCCCAACTATGGTTCGCCTGGTAAGGGGCCAATCTTACAAAAAGGCATGGTTTTGGCACTGGAGCCGATGGTCAACGCGGGCGGATGGCGCACCAAGGTCGGGAGCGATGGGTGGACTGTATCTACTGCAGACGGAAGCTTGTGTGCTCATTTCGAGGATACGATAGTCGTAACCGATGGCGAAGCTGAAGTTTTGACGAGGACAAATTAGGCGCGAAATATGGCTAAGAAAGAAAGCATCGAAGTTGAGGGGACGATAGTTAAATCGCTGCCTAATACTATGTTCCGCGTGGAATTAGCCAACGGTCATCAGGTGTTGGCTCATATCTCGGGCAAGATGCGTATACATTACATAAAAATACTTGCAGGGGATAAGGTGTTGGTTGAACTCTCGCCATATGACCTTACGCGCGGCAGGATAACTTATCGTTTTAGATAGATCAATGGGTGGCGGAAGGAGTACGGCATGAAAGTCAAGGCATCTGTTAAGCCAAGATGTGACAAATGCAAAGTAATAAAGAGAAGAGGGATAGTACGGGTAATCTGCGAGAACCCCAGGCACAAGCAGAGGCAGGGGTAGATCGCATTACTCCTTGGTGCTCGTTAAGTTCAGGGAGGCCCCACTAAAAGGATGAAAAGATGGCAAGGATAGCAGGTGTAGACCTTCCCAAAGGTAAGCGTGTTGAAATCGGTTTAACCTATATATATGGTATCGGGCTCTCGACGAGCCAGAAGGTTCTTGAGAGAACGAGCATCGATCCCGATACTAAGGTCGGAGATCTCACTGAAGGAGAGATCGGTCAGATACGCGAGATCGTCGAGAAAGAGCTCGATTTAGAGGGTGATCTGAAGCGCAAGGTCAATCTTAATATCAAAAGGCTTATTGAAATTGGCTGCTACAGGGGTGTGCGCCATCGCAGGGGATTGCCGTTAAGGGGACAGAGAACCCGAACTAACGCGCGTACCAAGAGGGGCGCTCGCAAAACAGTTGCCGGTCGCCGACGAAGCGTAGGTAAGAAATAGAGGAGCGTTATGCCTAAGAAGAAAACGACTCGAGTTAAGAGGCGGGAAAGAAAATCGATTCCGAAAGGTCGTGCTTATATCCAATCGACCTTCAATAATACTGTTATTACCATCACGGATCCGTCAGGCAACGTCATCGCCTGGGGGAGTTCCGGCACCGTCGGCTTCAAGGGGTCGCGCAAGGGTACGCCTTATGCAGCGCAGCTTGCCGCGGAGCAGGCGGCTCGTAAGGGAATGGAGCATGGGCTCAAACAAGTTGAAGTGTATGTAAAAGGGCCCGGTAGTGGACGGGAGGCGGCTATACGTTCTCTTCAGGCAGCTGGACTTATCATAATCGGAATAAGGGATGTGACCCCTATACCTCACAACGGATGTCGCCCGCGAAAGCGAAGACGGGTATAACGTCACCGCAAAATAGATTTTTACTGGTTACTCGTTCATTTGATTTTAGGGGGAAAGGAGTAGGGCGAAGAAATGGCTCGATATATAGGAGCGGTCTGCCGAATCTGTAGGCGGCAAAACGAAAAGCTTATGCTTAAAGGCGAGCGGTGTCTATCCAAAAAATGCGCTCTCGAGAGGCGCAGTTTCCCGCCGGGACAACAGCGCTCGCGTCGTCGCAAGATATCCGATCGGGGACTCCAGCTAAAAGAGAAGCAGAAGGTAAGATTTACATATGGGGTGATGGAGCGCCAGTTTAAACGACATTTCGACGAAGCAGGCAGACGCCCCGGTGCTACAGGCGAGAATCTCTTGCATATATTGGAGATGCGGCTGGATAATGTAGTATATCGACTTGGTTTTGCCGATTCACGCAATCAAGCCCGCCAATTGGTCAGGCATGGCC
>JAYEHL010000153.1:21740-43757 GCA_034659515.1 Chloroflexota bacterium
ACGCTCAACGGTAGAAAGACCGACATCCCGTCATGTGCTACTAAGATAGGTGATGAGATCGCATTGCGTGAAAGTGAGAAAGAACGGGAATACTACAAGATTGTAGCGCAGCAAATCAGCAATAAAGTGGTACCAGCGTGGCTCAAGATAGATGCCGAAAAACTGTCGGGAACGGTGGTCTCAGTACCCAACAGAGTTGATATAGATCTAAGATTAGATGAGAAGGTAATAGTTGAATATTATTCCAGATAGCATAATGGGAGGTAGTCACTTGACTGAGGTAGTAATGCCCCAGATAGAGTGTTCCGAGCTTTCTGACAAGTATGGCCGCTTCGTCATCGAACCTCTGGAACGAGGGTATGGTGTTACACTGGGCAATGCTCTGAGAAGGGTATTGTTAAATTCTCTGACCGGGTCTGCCGTAACCTGGATAATGATCGAAGGTATACAGCATGAGTTCTCTACCATCCCATATGTCAAAGAGGACACTATCGATTTTATACTGAACGTTAAGGCGATAAGGCTCCGGGCACTCTCGGATCACAGCGGCAGACTTGTACTCAGCTGCGAAGGCGAGCGTGAGGTTAAAGCTGAGGATATCGAACCCTCTGCCGATTTTGAGATAGTCAATCCTGACCTTCACCTAGCTACACTCGATTCCTCCGAGGCGAAGTTCTCGGTTGAATTAAATGTAGAGCAGGGCAAAGGTTATCGCTCGGCAGGTAAGGTAGACGGGCTTCCTATAGGGGTAATTCCCATAGACGCAGTGTTCACGCCTATCAGGCGGGTGAATTATAAAGTAGAAACCGTTGAGGCTGAGGAACTACATGGCTACGAAAGGCTGATCGTTGATATATGGACTGATGGAACTATATCACCGGTAGAAGCGGTGAGCCAGAGCGCTCATATGTTGATCGAACATTTTCAGTTATTCTATGAACTTGCAAAAGTTCCGCTAAGAGTGGGTGAGAAGCAGCCTCGCCTCCCGATACCGTTGGAACAATATAATATGCCGATTGAGGAACTCGACCTGTCTGTGCGTACTTTCAATTGCCTGAAGCGTGTGGGTATAACCAAGGTGGGGGAACTTTTTGAAAAGAGTGAAGAGAAGTTGCTCGGCATAAAGAATTTCGGGCAGAAGGCACTGGAGGAGTTGATGGGGCAGCTCAAGGGGAAGGGCCTCAATCCGCCGAATTTAATCAAATCAGATACAATCGAAGAAGATACGGGCCTATCTGAAGATATACCAGGGGAGGATGTGTAGTATATGAGACATTCTATTGCAGGGAGGAGGTTGTCAAGGCCAACGAGTCACAGAAAGATGTTGTATCGTAACCTGGTGACCGACCTCTTGAGATATGAAAAAATTGTAACCACCGAGGCTAAGGCTAAGGAGGTTCGCGGTTTCGCCGAGCGTATGATAACGCTGGGTAAGGATGGAACACTTCAGAGCCGTCGCCAGGCTGCAGCATTCATTACGGATAAAAAGGTTGTTGAAAAATTGTTCAATGATCTGGCGCCGAAGTATACTCAGCGCTCCGGTGGGTACACTCGCATAGTAAAGATCGGGCCGCGCGTTGGTGATGGAGCACCGGTGGCGCAGCTGGAGTTAGTGAAGTAGCGATGAGGATTGCTCTTACCGTAGAATACGATGGTACGAGATATTCTGGATCGCAAATCCAGAAGAGAGTGCCTACAATACAGAGTGAGCTGGAGAATGCCGTAGCAAAGGTTACGGGGGAGCCTGTCAGGGCGATGTTCGCTGGACGAACCGACCAAGGAGTTCACGCAAAAGGGCAGGTAGTTGCCTTCGATACCCGATCATCGATCGTAATGGAGACTATGATACGTGCTCTTAATTATTATCTTCCGTATGATATCGCGGTCAAAGAAGCTCGCGAGGTCAGTGACGACTTCGATCCGAGAAGGGATGCATTGAGCAGGGAGTATTGTTACTATATCTTGAATGAAACGACAAGATCACCCCTGCATCGTCATTATCACCTCTTGGTGCGGCGTCCTATTGAGGTAGAAGCTATGGACAAAGCGTGCAGGGTACTTATCGGCACTCATGATTTCATGTCGTTTGCAGGGGCGGTTGAGGAAGGCAAAAGCACAATTCGTACTGTCTACAATGCTAAGGCACAAAGAGAAGGCGCTATGGTTACCTGCCATATTGAGGCAAATGCATTTTTACCGCATCAGATGCGTCACACGGTGGGGGCGCTTTTGAAGGTTGGGTTGAAGGAGAGCGATATCTCAGCCTTTTGTGAGATATTTAATTCCAATAAGCCGGCAACGGCAGGGCCTGCGGTTCCGCCGCGGGGTTTATGTTTATTGAAGGTTAATTATTCTGGTGATGTGAGATGAAGACATACAATACTAAGCTCATTGATATCGAACCGAAATGGCATGTTATCGATGCCGATGGAAAGACCCTGGGGCGTTTGTCTACCGAGGTGGCTACGCTCTTGATGGGCAAGCACAAACCGACATATACTCCCCACCTTAATACAGGGGACTTTGTCATCGTAGTGAATGCTGCCAAGGTGAAGGTTACAGGCAACAAGGAAAAGCAAAAGGTTTACCGACGGCATTCCAATTACCCGAGCGGCCTTACCAGTGTGAATTACGCTGATATGATGAAGACCTATCCGAATCGCGTGATCGAATCCGCAGTTAAGGGGATGCTTCCCCACAATAGGCTCGGACGGCAGATGATACGAAGGCTTAAGGTTTATGCGGGGGACGAGCATCCGCATCAGGCCCAGGTGGAGAAATCCGAAGAAGGGGGCATAGGTGAGCGATAAAAGTTATATCCACGCTACTGGGAGAAGGAAAGAGGCTGTAGCCCAGGTGAGGTTTTACTCCGGTGGCGAAGCGATTGTAGTCAACGGCAGGGCACTCGAGGAGATGTTCCCGCAGGAAAGATTTCGAAAAACAATTATGGAGCCGCTGGTTGTGACCGATAATGTTGATAAGTTTGGTATTACCATTAAGGTCAAAGGTGGAGGTAATGCAGGTCAGGCGGGAGCCATACGCCACGGAATAGCGCGTGCACTGGTGTCGGTTGACGAAGGTCACAAAACCACGCTTAGAAGTTATGGCTTTCTCACTCGTGATTCCCGAGTTAAGGAGCGGAAGAAGTACGGTCTCGTACGCGCACGCAAGGCAAAGCAGTTCTCCAAGCGTTAGCATTTTGCAATAAGAAGACATCGACTCGATAATCACAGACCGCAAACGTTCGAATGGGCGCTGGCGGTCTGTTTTTTTATTGCGTTTCGAGTGAGGAGAGTTTCTTCTTAAGATAGTCGATAGACTCTACCTGCGACGGGTCTACTTCGTTTAGCAAAGCAAGATAGTAACTAACGTAGTCGCCGAAGAATATCAAGCTCATAATCTGGCTCAGAGGCGACTTGCCCTTGGCATCGAATGTCATATGAGGGACATTCGCTTGGTCGAGCAACTCGCCGGTAATATCATAGCGTTTGAGGACGTGCGGATGGAGATCCGGTGATCTCAACATAACTATGAAGGTCTTCTCCGCCAGCCATGCGGGGTTTTTATATCCCACAACGGAGTTGTGATTCAACTCGGGGAAATACTCGGCGAAGGCCCACGCCTTGCTGTTCTCATTGATTTGCGCTTTCCATCTGTCGGCTACCCTGGAAAGTATTCCGGCTCCGTATATGACGACCAGGTGCTCATGTAGTTTGAGCGCTAATTGCTTACCGGGGTTCTTATCGATAGGTATCTCCCTGTCCAGCTTTTTCGCGAAGCTCTCAAGCAACCCCATCGTCTCCTCGATGTCGAGGGCTCCGGCCGAGATGAAACCTATAGTCTGCATGAAGGCGAGTAGAGCGAATAAGCTATAGCCCAGAGCCGCCCGCGGCTCAGCATTATAACCGAAGGAGAAGAGAGGCACGCTGTTATGGGCGGCCATATCGCTGAGCCTGCCACCGGTCGTGATCACGAACTTCCTACAGGGCAGATCGATGGCCTGAGAGAAGGCGGAGATAGTCTCCTCCGTGTTGCCGGAGTAGCTGGAAGCGATCACGAGCGTTCTCTCATCGACCATCCTGGGAAGATGATAGTCTCGTTGTACTATGATCTGAATCTTATCGTTATTGTGAACGAGTGAGCGCATCAAATCGCCGCCTATTGCGGAGCCTCCCATTCCGAGTATCACAACTTTATCGACTTCGCTGAACTCCGGCGGTAGCGGTATGTTTATAGCGCTACGCCATGCCTGCCAACACTGCTGCGGCAAGTCGGCAATTCGTTCGTACATGTTTGTGGGATCGAGTTTTCCATATACTTTTAGCTCATCAAGATCGATCATGTCTGTCACACTCCCGCCATTCGTCGGCCTGCATTCAGGAAGCGCTTAACCCGCTCCGGGCTGTCGCTCTCGGAATATACGCGCATTATGGGCTCGGTACCGGAGAATCTTATCAGCAGCCAGCTGCGATCCTGCATAACAAACCGGAACCCGTCTCTCGTGTCGATTTCGTTTAATTTCACCCCTTCGATCTCTGCGAGATTCGAATCAGTGAGGCGATTGATGATCGCATCGCGTTCCGCAGCCGGGAACTCAATATCGAGCCGATCGTAATGGTGGGGCCCCACCTTGCTGTAGAGGTATTCTATAAGCTGCGACGGACTCTTCTCCAAGCGTACCATGAGGTCGAGGAAGAATAGCCCGGAGAGTACGCCGTCGCGTTCCGGCATGTGGCCCCTGTAGCCGAAACCGCCGCTCTCCTCGCCGCCGATCAGCGCGTTCTCCTTCATCATCAGCGGGGCCACGTATTTGAATCCGACGGGGGTTTCATAAACCGGCACGTCGTATATCTCCCCAAGGCGATAGAGCATATTCGTAGTGGTTATCGTTTTGATGATCGGGCCGCGTTGACCGCGCACCTCAAGGAGGTAGAGCGCCAGCAGCGCGTAAACCTGTAACGTAGTGATGAATACACCTTTCTCGTCCATGATTCCGATGCGATCCGCATCTCCGTCGGTGGCCAGTCCTGCGCTACCGCCGCATTCTCTCACTTTTTCGGATAGTTCCTTTAGATTATGGGCTATGGGTTCCGGTTGCATGCCGGGGAATAGCGGATTCCGTTCGTCGTGGATCTCGATGATTTCGGTATTGCCGCCGGCCAGAATGCGGCGAAAATACCCCGATCCGGCCCCGTACATCGAATCGACTACGACCTTGAGGCCGCTGTTGCGCAGCTTCTCAATATCCACCATCCCTGCAATATGCTCGATATAATCGGACGAAGGATCGAACTTGTCAACGAGGCCCTTCGAAATAGCGATATCGATAGGTATGCGTTTTACTTCTCCGCCGGATTGAATGCGCGATATATCCGTCTCCAATTCGGCGATAACCTCTGGAGAGGCACTACGCGCGTCGTTTTGTTTGTATTTAAACCCGTTCCATTTTCCCGAGTTATGGCTTGCGGTTATGACGATGCCTCCGCCGGCGTTGTGCTTGAGGATTGCATAACTTATCACAGGAGTGGGAGCAGCGCTGCGGCATAAGAGAACCCTGATTCCGTTGGCGACTGCCACCTCGGCTGCGGCGGACGCGAAGTCTTCGGACGCAAAACGGGTGTCGTAGCCAATGACCAGGCCTCGGTCGGCTAGGCCCGCTCTCTTTAAGTATTCGGCTGCGGACTGGGCGCATATCCTGACATTGTCGAAGGTGAAGTCTTCGGCGATGATCGCCCGCCATCCGTCGGTGCCGAACTTGATCTTCGCAGTCAAATCATACCCTCTCTCGCCAGTAGTCCAGAAGATCCCTCATCGTCTGCTCGAAGGGGATCTCCGGTTGCCACCCGGTGAAGGTTTTGAACTTCGTGGCGTCACATACCAGCACCTTTACGTCCGATGGCCGGAAGCGCGTCGGATCCTGTCTGACCTCGATCGCGACATCGGTCATAAACAGCAGTATGTCAAGCATCTCGCCTACCTCGCGACCTACCTCGCTCCCGATATTGTAAACCTCGCCCGGGGGGCATTTATCCAATGCCAGCGTATATGCTTTAACAATGTCTCGCACATCCAACCAATCGCGCTTGCTCGTAAGGTCACCGGTGTGGAGTATGGGTTCCTTTATGCCCTTCTCTATCTCAGCGATCTGCTTGGCGAAACTCGAAGTAACGAACACCTCGCCCCTCCTCGGCCCCTCATGATTGAAGGCCCTGGTGACTATATTTTTTATGTTATAGCTTTTAAAATATTGGTATGCCAGCATCTCCTGCGCTACTTTGCTTACACCGTACGGGCTGAGCGGGCGCAAAGGATTGGTCTCCTTCACGGGCAGTTCATCGGGGAGTATGTAACCGTATTCCTC
Source organism: Chloroflexota bacterium (assembly GCA_034659515.1). Classification (GTDB taxonomy): domain Bacteria; phylum Chloroflexota; class Dehalococcoidia; order E44-bin15; family E44-bin15; genus JAYEHL01. Next base: position 28,102 of record JAYEHL010000153.1, read on the forward strand.
GGAAGACCCGGCGATATGTATGATCGGATCGATCCCTGCAGCTCGAACCGCCTCGAACAGATTTACCTCACCGATAATGTTGGTTTGCAGGGTCTCGGCCGGGGCGATCCATGAAACCGGCACATAGCTTTGCGCTGCGAGATAAAATATGCGATCCGGCATTACAGCCGCCACCACACGCTTCATCGAGAAGGGGTCGGTTATATCCGCTTCAAGAAGGTTTAGCTTCGATGCATCGCTCTGGCTGGTCTTCTGCCCGCCATGCTCGTCAGCGATAACATTCAGCTTGCCCTGATTCTTAAGGCCGTCGAGGTTATCCATACGACTTCGCCAGCGGAAAGTGCCGTAAACCTCCAACCCTTTTTTTTGCAGCAGGTACTCAGCCAGATGGCTGCCCGCCATGCCCGTAACACCGGTTATAAGTACACGCACATTAACTCCTTGTAGGCTCGGAAGAGGGGAGGCTCTCACCGGGCATCGCCTTAGTCTCCGGCGACAGCGCTGAATTACTCTCTATGGAAACATTTTGTCCGAGCACGCAACCCCTCGGAACCGCACTGTTATCGCCGATCGAAACCCCGTCGGCGATAACGCAGCCTTGAAGATTTGCCTCTCTGCCAACATTAACATTTTGCCAGACTAGGGTTTCTTTTAAATAGCTTTCAGCCCCGATGAAGCAGTCAGGGCCGATCACAGAGGGCCCGGATATCCGGACCCCGGCATCGATAGTGCTGTTGCGTCCTATGGCTACCGGTCCAACGACTTTAGCATCAGGGTGGATAGTGACCCCTTCCTCCAGCCATATTCCTCCGCCATGTTCTTTACCGGGAGGCATTATAGAGGTCTCACCTGAGAGCAGGTCGAAATTCAGATTCATGTATTTTTCCGGTGTCCCGATATCGATCCAGTATCCATTCGAGCCGTATCCATAAATCGGTTCTTCACTTTCAAGTAATGAAGGGAAAAGCCCATGTTCAAACATGTAGAACCAGTCACCTGGAATTTGTTCCATCACCTCTGGATCCAACACGTACACTCCGGCGTTGATCATATTGGTTGTGACCGCATCCCAGCCCGGTTTCTCGATGAAACGTTTCACCCTGCCGCTGGTTTCGGTCTCCACCACTCCGTAGATCGTCGGGTTTTCAACAGGCGTCAACGCGATAGTGACCTTTGCGCTCTCACGCTGATGCAGCTCCAGCATGGCATTTAGATCGATATCGGTGAAAACATCGCCGTTAAATACAAAGAATGTATCGTCAATGTAATCCGATACATTCTTAACCGCCCCGGCGGTTCCCAGCGGCCTTTCCTCTATAGCATACCTGAGCCGTATCCCGTGATCGCTTCCATCTCCGAAATAGCTCTGTATGTGGTCCGGCAGGTAGCATAATGCTAAGATAACCTCATCGATGCCATATCTTTTCATGTATGTGAGCATATGCTCCAGAAACGGGCGATTCACTATCGGCACCATCGGCTTGGGCATGCTGTAAGTCAGGGGCCGAAGCCTTGTTCCCCCGCCGCCGACCAGGATTACCGCTTTCACATCTTCTCCATATCTCGCGCCGCCGCCGGCTTGTATTTACTTGTCCTTGATACCGGCCTCAGCCCGAAGTATATTCGCCTTGTCGGTCTTCTCCCACGGGAGGTCGATGTCGGTGCGCCCGAAGTGTCCGTAGCTAGCGGTCTGCCTGTAGATGGGACGTCTGAGATTCAGGGACTCGATGATGGCACCGGGGCGAAGATCGAAGTGTTTGTTAACCAGTTCGAGTATTTTATCATCGGGGATATTGTTTGTCCCGAAGGTCTCGATCGATATGGAAAGCGGACGGGCCTTCCCGATAGCATAGGATACCTGTATCTCGACGCGGTCTGCAAGGCCGGCGGCTACTACATTCTTGGCGACATATCTCGCTGCGTATGCCGCCGAGCGGTCCACCTTCGTCGGGTCCTTGCCGGAAAACGCGCCGCCGCCGTGCCTGGCGATGCCGCCGTAGGTATCGACCAGTATCTTACGGCCGGTGAGACCGGCATCGCCCATCGGACCGCCGGTTACGAAGCGGCCTGTGGCATTGACATAATATTTCGTATCGTCATCGATCAGGGAAGCGGGCATTACAGGCTTGATGACGTTTTCGATGATATCGTCTTGAATATGCTCGTGGCTTATCTTAGGATCGTGCTGTGCGGCTATAAGCACGCTGTCGATTCGCTTGGGGACTCCCTTTGAATATTCCACGGTCACCTGGGATTTGCCGTCGGGGCGGAGGTAGTGGAGGGTGCCGTCCTTCCTGACATCGGCGAGGCGCTTGGAGAGCTTGTGCGCCAGCGAGATAGTGAGCGGCATGAGTTCGGACGTCTCGTTGCAGGCGAAGCCCACCATCATCCCCTGGTCGCCCGCGCCCAGCGTATCGACATCGTTCTTGGATTTGTCGCTCCTCACCTCCAGCGCCTTACTCACCCCCATCGAGATATCCTTTGACTGCTCCTTTAAAGAGACCATGATACCGCAGGTGTCGCAGTCGAAACCGTATTTGGCACGGGTATATCCGATATCGCGTACTACTTCTCTGACGATGTCCTGTACCTCAACGTAGCAATCGGTCGTTATCTCGCCCATAACAATCACAAGGCCGGTGGTAGCGGCGGTCTCGCAGGCTACTCTGGACATCGGGTCCTGCGCCAGGATAGAGTCGAGGACGGCATCGGAGATCTGGTCGCATAGCTTATCGGGGTGCCCCTCGGTGACGGATTCGGATGTTAAGAATAATGAGGGCGCGTTCATAAAGGTTGTCATTCTGCTGGTCCTTCCTGATTTAAGTTCCTATCTCCCAACTCTTCAGGTATTTTCGCTGTTCGTCGGTGAGTGTGTCAATAGTTATTCCCATGGAGGCCAGCTTCAACCTGCCGACCTCCTCGTCGATATCTCGGGGCACGTTGTGAACGCCGATGCCGAGCTTGTCGCCCTTCACCAGATATTCGGCACACAGCGCCTGGTTGGCAAAGCTCATATCCATGACGCTGGCCGGGTGGCCCTCAGCGGCGGCCAGGTTGATCAGACGGCCCTCGCCCAGCAGGTATATACGCCTGCCGTCGGCGAGCGCGTATTCGTCGACGTTGGGGCGCAGGGCGCGCTTCGACTTCGATATTTTCTCCAGCGCGGGGATGTTCAGCTCCACGTTGAAATGCCCGCTGTTGGCCACGATAGCGCCATTCTTCATCGAGGCGAAATGATCGGCATCGATGACGTTGATGTCACCGGTAAGCGTTACGAAAACGTCGCCGATCCTGGCCGCTTCGGCTATCGGCATGACGGAGTATCCGTCCATGGTTGCCTCAAGAGCGCGGATGGGATCGACCTCGGTTACGATCACATGGCTCCCCAGGCCGCAGGCCCTCATGGCAAAGCCGCGTCCGCACCAGCCGTAGCCGCAGACGACCACCTTCTTCCCGGCCCACAATATGTTTGTCGCACGGGTGATGCCGTCTATGGTGCTCTGCCCGGTGCCGTACCGGTTATCGAAGAAGTGCTTGGTGTCCGCCTCGTTCACGGCGATGATGGGATAGCGCAGCTTTCCTTCGGCTGCCAGGCTGTGCAATCGGATACAGCCGGTAGTCGTCTCCTCCGTGCCGCCGACGATATCGCCGATCAGGTCGTTGCGGTCCTTGTGAATCGTCGATACGAGGTCGGCGCCGTCGTCCATAGTAATGTGAGGCTTGCTATCGAGGACGGCGTTGATGTGGTCGTAGTACGCTTTGTTGTCCTCTCCCCTTATGGCGTACACCGGAACGCCGAACTCCTCCACTATGGCGGCGGCGGTTTCGTCCTGCGTCGACAGCGGGTTGGAGGCGCAGACCGCGACCTCGGCGCCGCCCTTTTTGAGGGTGAGCGCCAGGTTGGCCGTTTCAGTCGTAACGTGAAGGCAGGCGGCGAGGCGTATGCCCTTCAGGGGCTTCTCCCTGGCGAAGCGCTCGCGGATCAAGCGCAGCACTGGCATCTCTCGCTCGGCCCACTCGATACGGATCGCCCCCGCAGCCGACAGGGAAGTGTCTTTGACATCGAAATTCATAAAATACTCTCCTCGTTATCGAAATAAGTGAATCGCCATAACTCGCGATATCTATCAATTATATCGTTCCGGCTCCGGGTACGCAGTCCCTCGATACTGAACTCGGAGACGGTGAAGCTGGATACGGCGGTGCCGTGTATCATGCCTCGCTTCACAGCCTGCGGTGTGAATTGCTTAGCATGCGCCAGATAGCCGACCAGGCCTCCGGCAAAACTGTCGCCTGCACCGGTCGGGTCCTTAACGATCTCGATCGGATAAGCGGATGTAGTGAAATATATGTCATCGCTGACCATTATCGAGCCGTACTTCCCCCTCTTCACGATGACAGCCTTAGGCCCCATATCCAGTACCTTTCTTGCGGCGGTTATGACATTGCTTTCCCCGGATAGAAGGTGCACCTCGGATTCATCCATGATGGCGATATCGACCATGCGCAATGCATTGCACAACGATTTATTCTTCCCCTCGATCCAGAAGTTCATAGTATCCAATATCTTCAGTTTGGCGTCGGGGACTTGATCCAGCACCTCGCACTGGAGGTCGGGATCGATGTTCGCCATGAACACGATATCGCAGCTTTTATATGTCGAAGGAAGCTTGGGATGAAAGTCGGCGAAGACGTTGAGCCTTGTATCCAGCGTCTCGGTGATGTTCCGCTCATAGTCGTATCGTCCCGCCCAGCGGAACGTTTCGCCAGCCACTATCTCCAGCCCCTCGATGTCGATGCCGCGGCCAGCGAGGAAATCGATATGCTCTCTGGGGAAGTCGGTGCCCGCGACGCCCACAATCTTTACGTTTGTGTACAGGCTGGCGGCGGTGGCGAAATAGACGGCGGAGCCGCCGAGCACCTCATCGACCTTGCCCAGCGGCGTTTCTATCGAATCCAGGGCTATCGAGCCCACCACCAGCACACTCAGCCGATCGCCTTCGTTATTTTGTTTCTCGATCATCTCTTGGAGTATACCTCGATGAATTTAGAGATCGAGCGGTCATACGTTCGCTCCGTCTCCGGCGGAAACAGGCATCCCGGCAGCTCGCCAAGTCTCTTATGATATTGGATACATTCGCAACATTTGCCCTTGCGCGAGCACGGCTCGTAGGTGCAGGGGCATTTACTTTTGTTACTCTCGATATTGCACTCCACCGGTCATCCCTCTCTGATATATCTTGTTCGGAATTCCTTCGACAACTCGGCCAGCAGCTCCAGGGCTCGTTCAGCGGCCTCTTCGGAGGCCGATGCCAGTCCACATGCCGGGGTGAGGAGGCATTGCTCGACTATCTGTCGATGCGGGATGCTCTTGCGCTCCAGGTTTTCCATACTCTCCGTCAGGCGGTCAATGAGGCTGGGGACCGATTCCCGCAGCAGATCGTTTTCCTCATGCGGCACGATGCCCCATGCCAGCACGCCGCCGCGCTCGATGAAGCCCGCCATCGCATCGGGGTACAGGGCCAGCGTATGACTATAATTATAAGCATCGAAGTTAATGATATTCACCGATGTATCGGTCAAAATCGACCAGTCGGTGTTGCCGCAGCAGTGCACGCCCTTGAGCCCCTCGATGCCGGTGAATGCTTCCTTCAGAAGGCCGACGACCTGTTCCCGCGACAGCGATACGAAGGCGGAGCCCACCGAGGTCATATAAGGCTCATCGAAAAATATTATCGTGTTTGCCGAGACCGACTGCAGCTTCGATTCCTGCCACTGCGCCTTCATATTGAGGTGCTTGGCCACGGCATCGGACAAAGTCTCATCGTACAGGATGGGACGCCGGTTCTCATCCGTAACGCACATGCCCCATGTGACCGGGCCGGTTACCTGGCCCTTTACCGCCGACGGAGCGCCCGGCTTACTCGCGAGGAACTCGCGCAATCCCGCCGCATACTCGGCGCCGATGGCGAATTTTTCGATGTCCTCCTCCAAATACGCCGCGTAAAACTTCTCCAGCGGCTCGTCCAATCCTTGAGACGTATCGATATAGATGCGCTCGCCATCGATGACGACGCCGGGGAAGCCCGCGCTGTACTGGGCGTACATGTTCTCCAGAAACGAGCGTTGGGGAAGCTGCGGCCACACGGGGATTTCAGGCAGGTACTTCGCCACCGCGGCGCATGCCTTGCGCGGGTCGGTATGCGGCATGCTGCCTATGGCCGTTGGAGCCCCGCTTAATCGTGAAATTAAATCGAATGCCTTCACGCTACTTAAATATACTTTCCAATGAGGAGTTCGAGGTCGCGCTTCGTCTGCTGCGATATCAGTTCCGGGTCGGTCAGGATAGCGTTGTTGAGGGCTTGTGCGCAGTGGCACTCCCTCTCATTTGGGATGTGCGCCGTCGCTCTCCTGACTATCCGCTTCGCAATGTCAGCGGTGCGATTAAGGTTGGCGACAGCTATCTCTATGGTCACTTCCTCCTCGGTCTCGTGCCACACATCATAATCGGTGACGCAGGCCAGGGTGGCATAGCATATCTCCGCCTCGCGGGCCAGCTTGGCCTCGGGGAGAGCGGTCATGCCGATGATGCTGGCTCCCCACGAGCGGTAGAGATTCGATTCCGCCTTTGTGGAAAAGAGAGGCCCTTCCATTATGATATATGTGCCCTCCGGATGAACCCTGGCTTCCTCTTCAATGGCCGACTTGTACAGGATATCGCTGAGGTGTGGGCAGAAAGGCTGGGCGAAGCCCACGTGGGCGACGATGCCATCGGTGAAGAAGGTGTTTATTCTGCTCCTGGTGCGGTCGATAATCTGGTTGGGGATGACGAGATCGATCGGGTGGATGTTCTCTTTCAGGCTTCCTACGGCGCTTACAGAGATGATCCATTCCACCCCCAGAGACTTGAGGGCATAGATATTAGCCCTGGCCGGTATCTCGGTAGGATTGATAGAATGGCCCCGGCCGTGCCTCGGTAAAAAAGCGATCTTCGTTCCATCGAGCTCACCTATGATTATGGAGTCGCTGGGCTCGCCGAATGGGGTCTCAGGCTTCACTTCCTCGATGCCGGTCAACCCCTCGATTTCATATAGCCCGGTGCCCCCGATTACACCGATCTTAGCTTCAGGCATGATTTATCCTTTCCTGTTAACGATAATCGCGGTTTGAGCATCTTGCCGAGGGTTATTTTTGCTTATTCAACCGTTCGCTATATGGTTCCCGCAAGATGCCGAACTCCGTAATTATAGCAGATATGTAGCGATGGGGGGTAACATCGAAGGCGGGATTGGATACGTTGATCCCCGACGGAGCGATAGGAATGCCTTTGATATGCGTTATCTCGTCGGGACTCCTCTCCTCGATGGGTATCTCATCGCCCGATGCAATCGATAAATCGATGGTGCTCGTCGGGGCGGCTACGTAGAATGAGACGCCGTTCTCCATCGCCAGCACGGCGAGGTTGTACGTGCCGATCTTGTTGGCAGTGTCACCGTTGGCGGCTATCCTGTCCGCTCCCACGATAACGCAATCGATCTTCCCCTGCGATAGGAAATGGCCGGTCATGGTATCGGCGATGAGAGTGAAGGGAATGTCGTACTTTTTAAGCTCCCATGCGGTTAGGCGCGCGCCCTGAAGGAGGGGACGGGTCTCGGTTGCGAAGACGTGTATTTTTTTGCCGCTCCCCCACGCCGCCCGCACCACCCCCAGCGCCGTGCCGTATCCCGCGGCCAGCGCCCCGGTGTTGCAGTGGGTCATGATAGTGAATCCGTCTCTTATCAGCGACGTACCGTTGTCGCTTAACGTGCGCTCGGCCTGCTCGTCTTCTGTGTCGATCCGTTGCGCCTCGGCAATGAGCTGTGCCTTGATATCATCGACGCTGTCGCCTGCTTCGGCGATGCGCTTCATTCGCTCCAACGCCCAGAACAGATTGACGGCTGTTGGTCTGGTCGCCGCCAGCTCGTTCGAGATGACTCGCAGCTTTTCAATGAAATCGGCGTTCGACGAAGCCTCGATGCTCTGCGCGCCCAGCGCCAGCCCGTACGCTGCGGCGATGCCGATGGCAGGTGCGCCGCGAACCCGCAGCACCTTGATCGCCTCGGCAACGTCGCGGTAATCGGACATCTCCAGGCAGACCTCGTCGTGCGGGAGCTTTGTCTGATCGATCAGCCGCACCCTCCCGTCGATCCATTCGATCGCCTTGAGTTCGTTCATCCGGCTTGCCTTTCGAAGTTAAAAAGCTTGCCGTGTCGATCCTTCAGTGAGAACAGTCCATCCATCTCTGCGATACGGATAACGCTATCCGGCTTTGTGTGCTCGACGAAGATCGACAGGCGTCCGTTTGGCCTGATAACCCTGTGCAGTTCGCCGAGCAGCGCTTTCTTATCTTCGATCATGTGGATGGCATCGAACAGCAGTGCCGTGTCCACGCACTCGTCCGGCAGGCCGGTGTTCCGCTCCGACAGGATAGTGACGATATTCTTTAGGTTCGCTCTCGCGGCTTTACTCTCGACGGCCTCGACCGCCAGCGGGTGTATATCGATGGCGTAGACTTTGCCCTGTTCTCCGACCATTCTCGCAGCGGGGATGGTGTAGCTGCCGGGCCCGCAGCCGTAGTCCAGCACCGTTTGACCGTCGTCGATACCGGCCTTGCGCAGTTTGTCTACAGGGTCGCTCAATATGTCCCGTATCTTGAAACACAGGGACATCGCGCGGAACCCTATGCCTGGCATCGGCTTGTTTTCAATCCTTCTCAATCCCCCTCAATCCCCCTTTCATAAAAGGGGAGGTCCCATCCACTCCCGTCATTGCCTGGCTTGATCAGGCAATCCAGTAAGGGCATGATTTATCATGCCCCCGTGAGACCTCCCAAAAACCTCCAACCCCAATATAATCTGGACACCTCTTTTTTAGCACTCTTCCTCACTCCAGTATCTTGAACTGCAATACATCCACCAGACCCTTATCGGAAAGCCGCAGCTCCGGTATCACCGGCAGGGCGAGGAAGGATAACGTTGCGAACGGGGCGGGCAATTTCGATCCGAGCCCGGCGGCGGCCTTCTCGAGCTGTTCCATCTTGCGTACGACCGTATCGAGCGGCTGATCCGAGAGCAGGCCCGCGACCGGCAGCGGAAGCGCCTCGATCACCTTTCCTCCGGCGACTGCCACCAGCCCGCCACCCAGCGCCTCGATTTGCTTTATCGCGGCGTACAGGTCATCATCGTTCGTGCCCACGGCGACGATGTTGTGGGAATCGTGGGCGATGGACGATGCCAGAGCGCCCCGCTTCAATCCTACACCCTTCACAAAACCGAGGCCGATGTTGCCCGTCGCCCGGTGCCGCTCGACTACGACTAGCTTGAGGATGTCGCGTTCGTCGTCGGCGACCGCGAAGCCGCTCGACATCTTCGCCTTTTCGTCGATTCGCTTGGTGATTATCTGGTCGGGTACGATCTCGATCACGGGGTGACTCCACTTATCCGCCGGTACGCGCAGCTTATCGATGCCGAAGGGCTTAACCTTCATCGTATGTGTCATCGCCTTGTTATCGACTACCGACGGCGTGAACAGCGGCACGCCGTCCCTGGCTACCATCTTGCCTTTATAGAAGACCATCTCAGCCTTGAATGTCGAAGGGTCGTCGATGACGACGATATCGGCGACATAGCCCGGTGCGATTGCGCCGACGCCGCGCAGACCGAAGCGCTCCGCCGTGTTTATCGTCGCCATCTGTATGGCGCGCACCGGATCGAGTCCAAGTCTTATCGCCTTGCGCACCACCGCATCGATGTCCCCGTCGCGCAGCAGGTCGGAGCAACTGCGGTCGTCTACGACGAACAAACATCGCTTGTAGGTTTTGTCGGTGACGAGGGGCAGCAGCTCCTCAAGGTTCTTCTCGGACGATCCCTCACGTATCATCAGGTACATGCCCTTGCACAGCTTTTCCCGCCCCTCGGCGAAGGCGGTCGACTCATGGTCGGAATCGATGCCGCAGGCGATGTAGGCGTTCAAATCTTTGCCGCTCAGGCCCGGGGCGTGCCCGTCGATCACTTTACCCTGAGACGCGTCGATTTTGGCCAATACACCATCGTCGGCGAAGAGGACGCCGGGGAAGTTCATCATCTCGCCCAGACCGATGGTCTCGTCCCACGACAGGGCCTCGGCAACATCGCCGGAGGTGAGTTCTGCGCCCGCCGTCTCCATATGTGTCGCCGGAACGCAGGAGGCGGCCATGAAGTACACATCGAGGGGCAGCGGCCTGGCGCTTTTCAGCATGTACTTCACGCCGGCGAGCCCCTTCACGTTGGCGATCTCGTGCAGGTCGGTCACGACGCCGGACACGCCGCGCGGCACCACGGCCTCGGCGTAGCGGGCGATGTGCAGCATCGAGCTTTCCACATGAACATGCCCGTCGATCAGTCCGGGTGAGAGGTACTTGCCCTTGAGATCGATCGTCTCTTTGGCCCTATCGTAGTCGCCCACTCCGGCGATCACGCCGCCGCAGGTCGCTACGTTTCCCTCCTCGATATCCCCGTTGAGCGTGTTCACTATCCGCGCGTTCGATAGTATGAGGTCTGCGGAAGCGTTCCCGCGCGCCACGGCGATCAGCTTTTTAAAATTCATTTAATCCTCCACTACGCAAATATCGGGCAGGTGCCGATATTCCTCGTTACAATCGAGCCCGTAACCCACTACGAACTTATCGGGAATGGTGATGCCAAGATAGTCGATGTCGATATCGATTTCTCTGCGTGACGGCTTGTTCAGCAGGGCGCAGAGCTTCACGGATGCGGGCTTGCGCTTCTTTACATAATTTACTAAATAGCTTAACGCCAGACCTGTATCCACGATGTCGTCGACGAGGATCACATCTCGCCCCTTCACGTTCGAGCGCAGCCCGTGCACCATCCGCACCCTGCCGGATGATACCTTCGCCGATCCGTAGCTCGCCAGGCGGACGAAGTCTACCTCGACGGGGGTATCCAGGGAGCGAACCAGGTCGGCGAGGAAAATAAACGAGCCCTTGAGTATCCCCAGCAATAGGGGACGCTTGCCCTTATAGTCGCGGTTGATCTCTCCGGCGAGACGTTTTACCTCCAGCGCAATCTCATCCTTAGTGATGAGAACCTTGGGTTTTTTAAACCCGGGATCAGGCCTCGACTCTAACTCGATATCTCGCTGCTCGACGACGAAATCGCTTTCGAGGGTTTCGATGCGGTCGTACACCGGACACAACGCCATGCCCATCGCCGAGAACACACAACCGTCGAGGTGCATTCCGGGAAACCAGCCCGGCCGCTCGTTCTCCTCGATATCGCACCAGTGCTCCTGGTAATCGGCATCGGGGTCATACTCCCCCAGTCGATGGTGTCTGCATGTAAAACAACGCGAGGGGCGTAGAAATTCCATGTTCACCTCCAAACAACGCCATTATATGTACTATGTCTCAGCCTTGTCCACCCTTTACCTTGACACTATATGAATACTTGTTTATCATCGCTAGTGTTTGAACTAAATTTTTAAGCGAACGCCATGAAATATAAAGCTATTATCTACCAAAAGAAAGATTCTATCGCATATATAACCCTCGATCGTCCGGATTGCGGCAATGCGATCGACAGCCGCATGTGCGATGAACTGCTGGATGTTTGCAAAGAAATCGGCCAGGACGATTCGATAAACGTCGTGGTAATCAAAGGCGCTGGCGATATATTCTGCTCGGGGGCCGAGCCCTCCACCGTTTCTTGTGCCGTTGCCGCAATCGATGCAGTTTCACGTATTGGATGCGTGGTCGTCGCCGCGATTAAGGGCGAGGCGATTGGGGAGGGGTTGGAGCTGGCGCTTGCCTGTGACATACGCCTCGCGACCGACAGCGCCAGGTTTGGTCTGCCGCAGGTATCGAATGCCGCAATACCTTCCGGCGGCGGCACGCAGAGACTGCCCAGACTCGTCGGCCCCGGCAGGGCGGCGGAGATGATACTGACCGCTGAGATAATCGACGCCGCAGAGGCATTTCGCATCGGTTTGGTAAATAAGGTGCTACCATCGCAGGACCTGGCAAATGAGGTCGATTCACTTGCAGGGATGATCGCAAAGCAGGGCCCGATCGCGCTGAGATTCGCCAAAGAAGCGGTAATCAATGGGATGGACCTGACGCTGGAGCAGGGATTGCGGCTGGAAGCCGACATGTATTTTCTGATTCAAACCAGCGAGGATAGAATGGAGGGCATCAGATCTTTCCTTGAGAAAAGGCTCCCTGACTTCAAAGGTAAGTAAGTTACTGCTGAAAAAGAGGTGCAGTATACATCTCCTTTATCTCCTCCCCCTTGTGGGAGGGAGGTGGATTGGGGAGGGGGCTCAGGGGATTGCCCAGGGCTTTTCCAGAGGATACTGAGTAGCAAGATCGAAGTTTAAGATGCTCTTAATTATAGAACCCGCAATTTCAAATCAATACCTGGCCCAGGGTAAGCTCGCCACATTACCTGATGTTTTCGCAAGTTTGTGGTAAAATATTCCCGTGAATGGTTTTGAAACCATTATTTATGAAAAAATAGACGGTACAGCCACAGTTACTCTCAACAGGCCTGAAGTGCTGAACCGGTACAATATAAAGATGCGAGACGAGCTTTACGAGGTCCTCTCTGCAATAAAAGACGATCCTGATATACTGGTCGTCGTCTTCAGAGGAGCGGGTGAGCGAGCGTTTTGTGTAGGCGCCGATCTCTCCGAGTTCGGTACGGCACCATCGCCGCTAATCGCCCGTCAGGTGAGATGGGAACGTGATGTGTGGGGTTTGTTCGCAACCCTCAAGCAACCGCTTATCGCTGCACTTCATGGCTACGTGCTCGGTTCCGGTGTCGAGATCGCATTGCTTTGCGATATAAGGATAGCATCAGATGACGCTTTGTTCGGACTTCCCGAGGTCTCGCTGGGCATGATCCCTGCAGCAGGGGGCAGCCAGACACTCCCCAGAGCCATCGGATATGGGAAGGCATTACATCTTCTATTAAGCTGTGATCGTATAGATGCCGGGGAGGCTTTGCGAGTAGGACTGGTAAACAGGGTGGTTAAGCGTGAAGAGCTTTTCGCCGTCACAGATATGTTGGCACAGAAGATCAAGTTACAGAACTCGATAGCTGTTAGCTATGCAAAAGAGTCGATTAGGCGAGGGCTTGATCTGACTTTAGGAGACGGCTTGGTTTTGGAAAAGCGCTTGGCGGAGGCTGTTAAAGTATTTCAAGAGAATGAGTCGTTAACGATTACGGAAGAATTCTCTTAGCGGGGATTGGGAGATACAGGATGGGAGATCAGCCTAAGGACTCCATTTCAGGAGAGACTATAGATTCGGCGGCAGGTTTGATAATCGAGGCTCGAAGGATAGTGGTCTTTACAGGAGCAGGGATATCGACCGGAGCTGAGATACCAAAACTCACGACTGAGAGTGGTGTCGCTGTTTCCGCTACAGAAGCTCATTCCTTCCCCCAATTCGTTGGTGACCCCGCTGAAAGAAAAAGAAGCTGGCAACTTTGGAGTATGTTCCGCATGATCGATGATACGCAGCCAAACGCTACTCACGGTGCCGTTGCTGAGATTTACAGGATGGATAAACTCGATTGCGTAATAACGCAGAACGTGGATGGGCTTCATCAAAAGTCTGGAATTCCAGACGATAAAGTCATTGAGCTTCACGGTTCTATCAGGTGGTTGAAATGCTTGAGCTGCGGGAAGCGGTATTCGATGTTGGATATCGCTAAAAGGCTTGCCGAAGGACAGGATGAAGAGTCGACATGCAGTGATTGCGGCGGTAAATTGAAATCGGCCACCGTATCTTTCGGTGAGCCACCGCTGTCGGAAGAGATCAGCCAGGCTGAGAAGCACTCCCGGAATTGTGATTTATTCATGCTTTTAGGCTCTTCCCTCATGGTCTATCCCGCAGCATATATGCCTATATATGCGGTAGAGTCAGGAGCAAAGTTGATGATTATAAATACCGGCACTTCCAATATCGATGACAAAGCCGATATATTTCTAAAAACGGAGATAAACAATATATTGCCTATAATAATCAATCGAGTGAAAGAAAAAATTGGTAACTGATGGTATATGTTTACCAACCTAAATCTTGGAAAATTAAGGTTGTATTGAGTTGTGAGGTTCAACTCTTAAGCTAATAAATAATTCGAGGAGGAAAATCTAACTTATGTTTGACAAGACCATCACCACTACAGAAGAAGCAGTTGTAGATATACAAGACGGAGCGGTAATAGCTATCCCGGGATTCTTCGCAGCGGGCGTTCCCAGAGCTTTATTGCAAGCTCTTATTAAGAAGGGTGTCAAGGGTCTAACCCTGGCATGTGGCTGCGGTCCTATGTTAGGCGCATCCGAAGAATTGACTCAGATGGTGCTAAACAAACAGATCAAAAAACTGATAGATTCGTATGGATTGTTCAGATCGGCGACAAAAGGAGCCGCGGACCCCTTCGAGCAAGCTGTGAGGTCCGGCGAGATCGAGCTTGAGGTTTATCCCATGGGTACGCTGGCGGAGAAATATCGTGCGGGGGGAGCGGGAATCCCCGCTTTTTATACGCCAACCGGAGTCGGTTCGGTGGTAGAGGAAACGGTTGTTACTAACATTCACGAGAATCGGGTCAAGAAAGAGACAAGAATGTTCGATGGTCAGAAATATATTTTGGAGTACGCTCTAAAAACGGACTTCGCCTTCGTGCATGCATATATGGGTGACAAGGAGGGTAACCTCAAGTATCGGAGGACGGCAAGGAATTTCAATAATGTAATGGCTACAGCCGGCAAGGTCACGATAGCCGAGGTTGAGAATTTGGTCGAGCCAGGTGAGCTTGATTCGGAGGATGTGGATACACCGGGCGTTTATGTACAACGGGTTATTCAGGTTCCTCGTGTGGCATACGCTATAACAATCGATTAGTCCGCACTACTAACCAAATATGTTTTTAAGGAGTATAAGATGGTAAAACAGTTTGAGGGGCTTCCTCGAGAGATGATCGCCATGCGAGCCAGCAAGGAGATCAAGGATGGTGACTATGTAAACCTGGGTATAGGAATACCGACCCTGATCAGCAACTGGATCGAGGGGAGATATATTATATTGCAATCTGAGATTGGAATGACCAAGACGGGCCCGCTGGCTTACGGGGATTATGTTGACCAAGATTTGATTAATGCCAGTTGCCAGCCGGTTACGCAAATGCCGGGAACTGCGTACTTCGATATCTTCCAGTCCTTCGGCATGATCAGGGGCGGCTACATGGACGTCATCGCTATGGGAGCGCTTCAGGTGAACGGGAGGGGAGATTATGCCGGCTGGTCGAATCCGTCGCGAGGATTGGATCTGGTCGGTAATATCGGCGGTTCGATGGACCTGTGTGCCGGGGCGAACAAGCTGCTAATTTGCATGGAGCATACAACTCCCAACGGTGACCTTAAAATTGTTGAAGAGTTGACGTATCCTCCGACAACCAAGAGTAAAGTAAATATGATATTCACCGATCTAGCGGTGCTTGAGGTTACGCCTGAAGGTCTATTACTGAAGGAGATATTCCCCGGTATGACGCCGGATGATATACAGTCGGTTACAGGCCCCAAGCTCATTATCGCCGATGATCTCAAAGAGATAGAGT
>JAYEHL010000154.1:0-10798 GCA_034659515.1 Chloroflexota bacterium
AACTGCGTCAGGACAAGCAGCAAGCTCGGCCTCCCGATGAAATTTATATCGGCCGAATGCAACCTAGATGGCACCCGCATCACCGTATACTTCAGCGCCGAGGGGCGCATCGATTTT
The DNA here is from genome assembly GCA_034659515.1 of Chloroflexota bacterium. Lineage (GTDB taxonomy): Bacteria > Chloroflexota > Dehalococcoidia > E44-bin15 > E44-bin15 > JAYEHL01. The sequence goes on from JAYEHL010000154.1 coordinate 118, forward strand.
CGTGACTTGCTTAAGGAACTGACCGCTACCTGCAAAATCCGCATCGAGCTGCGCCAGGTGGGTCCCCGCGATGAGGCAAAACTTCTCGGAGGACACGGGAAGTGCGGGCTGCAGTTGTGCTGTACCTCTTTCCTCTCGGAATTCAGTCCTGTCTCCATCAGGATGGCTAAAGAACAAGACTTGCCGCTTAACCCGATGAAGATATCGGGCGTCTGCGGCAGGTTGCTTTGTTGCCTCAGTTATGAAAGCAGCCAGTACCGCGCCTTGAAAGAAAAACTTCCGCCCGTCGGCCAGCAGGTGAACACCCCGATGGGCGCGGCGATAGTGGTAGGGGGAAACCCATTGAAGGAGACAGTGATGGCTAAACTTGAGAGCGAGGCCATCGTCGAGGTCCCACTTGAGGACCTACAGAACGGGATTCAACGTCAAAGTCAAACAAAGCATTCCAAGTCTTCCAGGAGGAGGAGGGGCTAATCACCATCGATTGCGTACTGCAGCGGCAGAAACTTGCCCCATCCGTCGTGCCGCTGCAGGTATTCTTTTGACACGTAATATCCGCTGACATACGGAGCGTACGGCTGCCGGGTCAGGTTCATTCCCGCTTCATGAGGCGTACGACCGGCCTTTCGATTGTTACACACAAAACAGGCGCTTACTACGTTGTCCCACACGTGCTTGCCGCCGCGATGGCGTGGCATTACATGATCGAGAGTGAGATCCTTGGTTTCTTTGCCGCAATACTGGCAGGCCTGCATATCCCTGCGGAATACCTCCCGCCTCGTCAGCCGCTTCTCCTGCCGGGGACGCTTCACTAAATGCAGCAACCGTATAACTGACGGAATATCGAACACCTCATCAGGGGTGTGAATCACCCCTGATCCATTCTCTACGGTCTCCGCCCGCCCCCTCATCACCAAGAGCAAAGCCCTTCGCACCCGGGAAATATTTAAAGGCTCATAGTTCTGGTTCAGGACGAGGACGGGCGAGTTGATCATGCCCTATCGCGTCCTTCTCCCCCGATGACTCCTCTGCTTTCCGATCTCCGATGGTGACAGATCGGAGCGATAGTCGGGAACATTGATATTAAATGATATGCTCAACCTGTAATCGGCCAACCGCGAGCTTATCCTGGTCTCGATATCCTCCAGCGAGTAACACGTGGTGATCACGGTCGGCAACCGCTCGTTATAACGATAGTTGATCACCTGATACAGCTTCTCTTGAGCCCAGGGCGTACCGGCCTGCTCGCCGAAATCATCGAGCATCAATAGCGGCGCGCACTTAACCCTCTCGAACATCTCATCATAAGCTATACCGCTTTCCGGGCCAAAAGCTGATCGAAGGTGGTCAAGCAAATCGGGGACAACCTTGAAATATACGGGGTTTCCTTTGTCCAGTTGATAGTTGCCGATGGCTGCGGCGAGATGGGTCTTGCCACAACCGTTAGGCCCCATAAAAACCAGCCATCCGTCCAGATTCTTCGCATAGCTACGGGCCGTCTGATAGGCATGATTTAAGTTATCCTGCTGCTCCTTCGGAAGGTTCACTCGCTTCGGATCAAACGTCTCGAAGGTCATGCTCTTGAGCAACTTGAGCGCCAGATCACCGCTGGCACGCCGCAGGTGCTCCAGATGCCCGCCGTCGAGCTCTTCCTGACTGCACTTACATACAACAACCCTCGAGAAATCGGGGCGGCCCGACGCATTCAGCGGGTACACAAAACCAGCCCCCTTGCAAAGCGGACACTCCATCCCCTCCGCGGTATCCGAATCAACGCTTGACGATGTGGCCATATTTGCCCTTGACGTATCTGTCCGGATCCTGTTTAGAATTTCTCCCAGGCTCTCCATGTCCTTTACCCTCACTGGACCAACGCTTCAAAATTGCCTCTATATACTTCCAGCTGCGTTTATTCCGGCTCACCGCCTCCCTGAACGCCTCCTCGATCCAATCGGATGGATACAGATGCTCCGCTTCTTTCAGTTCCTCACCGATCATGGGCGTCAGCATACCGATGTTACGCTCGTATAACTCGAAGATATTAGGCGTCTCCTCATTATCCTCAAAGGCCTCTACCCGCGGCAACACGCCCACCTCGATCTCTCCCCTCTCGATCTTCGCACAGGCCTCACGATCGGCATCGCTATTTAAGAAATACAATTCCAAGGGGCTCCCGTCGCGTTCAACACTGAGCTTGATCAGGACACCACGCTCCACCGCCTTCACAAGTCCGCGACGAAGTTCGTCCGCACCACCAACTCCGGATATCAGCCCTTTGTCGCCGAGTAATTCCGCATCGACGACGTACTTAGGATATCCCTTTTTTTGATAGATCGACCGGAAGATATGCAGCAACACCTTAAGCTCGGGCAGGTCATCTATCTCCGGCAACAGCCTGCTGAAGAAGACATTGGGCAGCGGCGTGAACCGCATGTTCTTTTGAAAACCTTGGAAGGGCTTCATCACGCCCTCTCTACCTCATAATCGGCGAACTTGACCGTCTTTGGAAGGAAACGCAGCTTTTCCTCGCCGATCGGCCCGTTTCGATGTTTGGCAATTATTATATCCGCGACGCCCCTGGGATACTTTTCACCCGAATGTTGTTTCTCCCAGTCCTCCTCATTTATATATATATCCTCACGATAAATAAACACAACGACATCGGCATCCTGCTCGATCGATCCGCTGTCTCTCAGATCGGAGAGCATCGGACGATGCGATTGTCTGGCCTCCGCAGCTCGCGATAACTGTGACACAGCTATAACCGGCACATTGAGATCGCGCGCCATTTCCTTGATCGAGCGCGATACCTCGGTCATCTCCTGCACCCGGTTGTCCCCCCTGCCATTGCCCCGCATAAGTTGCAGATAATCGATAATGATAAGATCGACGCCGCGCTCGAAATGAAGCTGCCTCGCCTTGGACTTCATCTCTATCACGCTGAGTGTGGGGGAATCATCGAGATATATCGGAGCTTCAGACAGAACACCTGTTGCTTCGATCATTTTGCGTTCTTCCGCCTCCGTCTGCTGACCCAGGCGCAGCTTATGCGAATCGACGCCGGCCTCGCTGGCGAGAAGCCGCTGAACAAGCTGATCGCGCGACATCTCGATACTGAATATAGCGACCCGGGCCTTTTGATTGACCGCAGCGTTCCGCGCTATCCCCAGCGCAAGACTGGTCTTCCCCAAGCTCGGCCTTGCCGCCAGCACGAGCATATCGGAACGTCGCAGCCCACCGAGCAGATCATCCAACGCCCGAAACCCCGTAAAAACGACATCGCCCTCAAATGGCTGGATCTCGGCATCCTCGAAGTACTTGTTGAGGATGTCGCGGATGGGGACGAACTCACGTGGTCTCTCGCCATGGCGCAGGCGGAAAAGTACGTCCTCCGCCCTCGATATGGAATCGTCGACGTCCGGCCCCGCTTCATAGCCGATCGACTCGATATGAGCAGCCGCACTGATCAGGTTTCGCATAATAGCCAGGCGATGAACAATCTGGGCGTAATGTTCGATGTGAACCGAGGTAGCTACATTGGATACCAGATGACTCAAATACGCCGCCCCACCCACAGCCTCCAGCCGCCCCCGCCGCCCCATCTCATGGGCCACGGTGACCTGGTCTATAGCCTCATTTCTCTCATAGAGATCGTAGCAAGCCTGGTACACCCAGAGATTCTTCTCCCGATAGAAGTCATTGAGTGTGATTATTGTGATTATCTTATAAATTGCCTCACCATCCACCAGCAAGGAGCCAAGCACGGCTTCCTCAGCTTCGATGTCATGGGGAGGTAATTTTTCGCCGGTCATGAGGATACTCTATTCTACCGCCGTCTCTTCAGACTTATCGGAATCCCTCTCCTCATCCTTCTTCGCGCTCTTCTCCTCCGCCTTCTCATCGATCACAATGACCTTTATATTAGGTGCAAGGTCCCTTGACAGCTTTACCGTCACGTCGTACTCGCCCAGCTGATGAATAGCCTCGGATAGAACGATCTTGCGCTTATCGATCTCCTGCCCTGTAATCCTCCCGATCTCAGCAGCGATATCGGCCCCGGTAACCGAGCCGTACAGCCGATCCTGCCCGCCTACCTTCACCTTTATGGTAACATCGAGCCCCTCCAGCGTATTCGACAGACCGGCCATCTGATCGTTCAGGGACTGTTGTCGTTTCTCCTCGTCCGCGCGCAAAGCATCGATCCGCTTCATCGACTCCTTAGTGGCGAACTCAGCCAGCCCCTGCGGTATAAGATAGTTCCGCCCATACCCGATGGCGACCTCTTTAACATCCCCCACAGCTCCTAACCCCGGTACTTCCTGAATCAACACTACTTTCATACATTCACTCCTGTCGCTGATATTATAATCCACGTCGAAAAAAACATCAAAGCTTGCGCTATCTCAGTCAATAATATTAAATCATAAGATCGTGCGCTTTAGATCGTGCGCTTTAAATAAAAAGACCGCACCAACTAACGATGCGGATTCATTTTCAAGCAGTTACCGGTTGAAACTACAACGATGCCAGAAGCTCGTCAACAATTCCCCCGACCTCACGCCCATCCGCCTTACCCTTCACCAGCGGCATCAGCTTCGACATCACCTTCCCTTTATCGCTGAGGCCTCTAGCCTCCACCTCCCCTATCACATTACGAGCCAAATCCATAATTGCATCCCGACTCATCTGCTCCGGCATATATTCGAGTACAATCGCCAGTTCCACCTCTTCCTTCTCCACCAGGTCCGCGCGATTTCCCTTTTTGTATCCGTCTATGCTTTCGCGTCGCTGCTTCACTTCCCTGGCTATAACATCCAGCACCCCGGCATCATCCAGGGGAGCCCTTTTTTCGATCTCGGCGTTTTGAATCCCGGCCTTAATAAGACGAAGGGCCGACATACGTGACTTATCGCCCCTCTTCTGCGCTTGCTGCAAATCAGTTGTAAGTCTTTCCTTGAGACTCATATCCTTTACTTACCGCCGATACCGCTTAGCGATTAACTCCTATAGTTCGTCGTATTTCGAGTGCTCTTCCTGCGCTTGGCTGCCGCCTTCTTCTTACGAGCTACGCTTGGCTTCTCGAAATGCGCTCTCCTCCGATATTCAGAGAGTATGCCCGCCTGCTGCACTTTTCGACTAAACCTTCTAAGAAGTTCGTCAAAGCTTTCGTGATCCCCGAGCCTTACTTCCGCCACATTACCGCCTCCTTTCCCGCCAGTATGGGTACGGCGTAACTAGAACATTCTAGCCACTTGATTATCGAGTGTCAAGTAAAAAGGCTTCCCGGCAGTGGCATATTTTCCGCAGCCTCGTGCGAGACCAGTATCGTCTGCGCTGAGGAGTTTCACTTCCGTGTTCGGGATGGTAACGGGTGGGTCCACCTCGCTAAAACCACCGGAAAGCCAAAGGGAATTGTAACAAAAAGACCACACGATGTAAAGCACTTTCAATGATGAAGTCGCTAATTGATCAAATAGCACCGAACTTAACAGCGACACACAGTGATGTTATAATCGAAATGTAAAGTAAACCGTCCATCGAAATTATATCTATATTCCTGATATGACTAAAGAACATTCGCTCGATCGGATAAGCGATATCCTCGATAGACATACGTCGGGGCGATATGGGCTTATCCCGTTGCTTCAAAAAATCCAATCGGAACTGGGATACCTGCCGCGAGAGGCCATGTCGCAAGTCGCCCGGAGGTTGAACATATATCCCGGCGAGGTATACTCCGTAGCGACGTTCTACAACCAGTTCCGCCTAACCCCCCCGGGAAGGCATCAGATCAAGGTTTGCCTCGGCACCGCCTGCCGGATAAAGGGAGGCAAGGTAATCCTCGATTCATGGGAGAGAGAGCTAGGCATCGATGAGGGAGAGACCAGCGCCGACCGCGAATACAGCCTCGATCATGTGGCCTGCGTGGGTTGCTGCGCCATGGCCCCGGTGTCCGTGGTCGACGATCGTGTGGAGGCAAGAGTATCGCCCACCCGCGTGAAGGGTGTGTTGCTGACCTTCGATATGGAGAAACGCAAAGCTAATGACGAAAACAGACAAGAATAAATCGGTCATTGAGGCTTATCGAAGTCTATACCGGCAGGCCGTCGAATCGCAGGTGCAAACCGATGGCACTCTACATATAACCATCGGAACCGCCACGTGCGGACGCGCCGCCGGTGCGCTCGACACCCTCGATGCGCTCCGCGACGAGATCGGGCGGCGCGGCATCGACGCAGTTATTACCGAGACGGGCTGCCGCGGCTACTGCTATGCCGAGCCGCTGGTAACGATATCCAGGCCGGATTTCCCGCCGATTCTCTACGGCTATGTTACGCCCGGCGTCGCCGCGCGCCTGGTGAGCGATTTCATCGCCGGAGACGACCCGTGTCTGGAATTCGCCCTCGGCGCGCTGGAGGAGAACGAACTCGTTCCGGCGATTTACGACCAGCCGAGGTTTCAGTACGAGACGCGCAACCTGCTCCGGCGCTGCGGCGAGATCGATCCCGGCGATATCGATCAGCACATCGCCGGCGGCGGCTACGGCGCGCTGGCGAAGGCGCTGGGCATGACACCGCAGCGCGTCATCGATGAGATCGGCAGCGCAGGGCTTCGCGGCCTTGGCGGTGCCGGATTCCCCGCCGCTGCCAAATGGCGGGTTTGCCGCGACACGCAGAGCGATATTCGCTACGTCATCTGCAATGCGGACGAGGGCGACCCCGGCGCGTTCATGGATCGCACGATACTGGAAAGCGACCCGCACTCCGTCATCGAAGGGATGGCCATAGCGGCACACGCCGTCGGCGCGGCGAAGGGGTACGTATACGTTCGCGCGGAGTACCCGCTGGCGGTGGAACGCATCGAGAGGGCGATAGAGGGCGCAAGGTCGAAAGGACTACTAGGAAGCGATATACTGGGCAGCGGCTTCGGCTTCGATATCGAGGTGTTTCACGGGGCCGGCGCGTTCGTCTGCGGCGAGGCCACAGCACTCATCGCATCGATAGAGGGCAGGCGCGGCTGGCCCAGGCACCGCCCGCCACGCACCGCGGTCAGCGGCCTGTGGGATAAACCAACGCTCATCAATAACGTGAAGACGTTCGCTTACGTGCCGCATATCATCGATCGGGGAGCAGCCTGGCTCTCCGATATCGGCACCGACGCGTCGAAGGGCACGGCCGTCTTCGCGCTCGCCGGCAAGGTACTCAACACCGGACTCACCGAGGTGCCGATGGGCACGACGTTGCGCCGTGTCGTGTTCGATATCGGCGGGGGTATCCCGCACGGCAGGCGATTCAAGGCGGTGCAGATAGGCGGCCCGTCCGGCGGCTGCCTGCCGGAGGAGATGCTCGACACGCCGGTGGACTTCGATTCCCTCACCGGCGCAGGCGCGATGATGGGCTCCGGCGGCATGGTGATCCTCGACGAGGACAACTGCATGGTGGACACCGCCAGATACTTTCTCGAGTTCACCCGCAACGAGTCGTGCGGCAAGTGCACCTTCTGCCGCCTGGGCACGGCGCAGATGCTGGATATCCTCGAAAATATAGCCGACGGCAGAGGCAAACCGGACGACCTGGCGCTGCTCGAAGAGCTTTCGAGCGATGTCAAGGCGGGATCGCTGTGCGGGCTGGGGCAATCGGCGCCCAATCCGGTGCTGACAACGCTGCGATACTTCAGGGACGAATACGAGGCGCACATTATCGACAAAAGGTGCCCGGCCAAAGTCTGCCCCGAGTTAACTGCTTTCTATATATTGCCCGATAAATGCGAGCGTTCCTGCGACGCCTGTGTTGGCACCTGCCCCACCGATGCGATCTTCAGCGGAAAGCACGGCATAAAGGTTATCGATCAGGAGAAATGCGTCAAGTGCGGTACCTGCGTGGACGCCTGCCCGCCGCAGTACAAGGCGATAGTAAGGATATCCCCGATCAGCGAGCTGCCGCCATCCGAGCCGAGGCCCGCCGGGAAGAAGAACGATGTCGAATAAAGTAAAGTTCACCATCGACGGCGAGACCATCGAGGCCGAACGTGGCGGAAAGCTGCTGTTCGCCGCGCTGGACGCGGGCATCTACATCCCGAATCTGTGCGCCATCCGAGACGCCGTGCCGCACGCCGGCTGCCGATTGTGCCTCGTCGAGATCGACGGCAGGCCCGATCCGGTAACATCGTGTACGGTAGAAGTAGCCGACGGCTTGATCGTGCGCACAGATACCGAGCGCGTCCGGCGTTTGCAGCGCACCGCGTTCGAGCTGCTGATGGCATCACACCACGTCGATTGCAAAAACTGTGCTAAACACGGCAAGTGCGAACTGCACCGCATCGCCGCCGTTCTCAAAACGAGCCTCAAGCCCAAACGCCTGCGCAAAAAATTGCGCGACCTGCCTGTCGACGACAGCCACCCCGAGATCGTCCTCGACCGCAACAGGTGCGTGCTGTGCGGCAAGTGCGTGTGGGCCTGCACCGAGCGAAGAGGAATCGGCATCCTCAACTACGCGTACCGCGGCGACCGCACTATAATCGACACCTTCTGCGGCGATCCCTTGATCGATGCCGGTTGCGACGGATGCGGCCTCTGCGTCGATATATGCCCCGTTGGCGCCATTTATAAAAAACAAACACAATAAACATAAATATAGCATTTTTGCAAAATAAGCCTTAAAGTCTTGTAAAATCGTTTAAAATAGTGTACGATGATGCCGCGCAGAAAGGAGAGCAGATATGTCTGAAGTAATGTGTAGGATATGCGGCTTCAAAACGTTCACAGCTTTAGCCCAAAAGAGAGAGGGTAAGTTTATGTGCCCGCAGTGCGGTTCATTTTACGAAGATAAAAAAGCGACAGGAGAGCGACACACAATCAGCACCGCGAAATTTAAATTCAAAACGTCACCGGAGGCGGAACCGGCTTAGTTCATTAAACGTCTGCAATCATGCATATATCATTTTCAAATTGGAACAACGCAATTAAAATCAGGAGGTCTCGTCGCAAGTACGAGGCCTCCGAAGTTTTACGGCCGGAACTTCTGTCGCACATGCGTAAAATTTGCGAAGACTTCAGGCCGTTCCCCGAAGCGCGCTCGGTTTTGGTAACCGATTCCATCGATAAAGTGTTCGAACGTATCATCGGCAGCTACGGCATCATACGTGGAGCCCCCGCCTTCGTCGCCTTCATCGGCGACACCCGCGATCCCCACGTACACGAGAAGATCGGCTACACCGGCGAGGGTGTCGTGCTGGAAGCGACCTCGAAAGGACTCGGTACATGCTGGGTGGCCGGTACATTCAACCGCAAAGTTGTCTCTTCCCTTATCGATCTCACCCCCACCGAGCGTGTCTCCTGCGTTACGCCCATCGGCTATTCAGCGAAGGATTATTCGATAGTCGAGAGAACGATGCGAGGCGCGATCGCGGCCCACAATCGCAAACCGCTATCGGAGCTGGTCACGGGAATCGATCGAACGCAGTGGCCCGATTGGATGCGGGCGGCGCTGGAGGCGGCACGCATCGCCCCTTCGGCGATGAACCGCCAGCCGTGGCGATTTTATCTTGAAGCGAATAGTATCACGATATCGCTGGACACGACCAGGCGACAGCTTACCTTCCCCAAACGCCTCGACTGCGGGATAGCCATGCTGCACATCGAGGTGGCCGCGCTGGCGAGCGGCGTCAAGGGCAAATGGGAGTTTCTCGATACGCCGCAGGTGGCCAGGTTCACCGTTACCTGATGCGCTCCCAGATGAGGTAACCCTGCCTCCCATGTTCGTCCCTCGTATCGGGGATGGTTTTCAAAGCGAGCCTGTCACCGTCGAGATCAAAGATGCGCACCTGATCTTTCCCCACCCAGTTCGGAAATAGGCAGACCTCGACGTGGTGGATGACACGATCACCGTCGAACTCATATTTACCGCTGTATGAGATGTACGTATCGGCAGCGGCGACCTTCTCCTCCGGCGTACCGAGCTTCAGATCGCGCGCCTCGAATTTTGGCCGGCTGGCGGCCATCATCGCCACCGACATATAGCCGTCCGGGCTGTAGATCAACCGTCCTTCGAGATTCTCGCCCCAGGGATACGTAACCTTCCCGCTGGCCCATCTGACCTCGTACGATTTGAGCTGCCAGGTTCCGAGAAAAGATTCCTTAGACATTAATTTATATCCTTTCCTTATTTCTTTAATGCCTTCGATATTATCTCTTCTTGGATTAATCCATGTCTAAACAATGTTACAGGGAATCCTTTGAGTTTAGATTGCTTAAATTCTTCATAAATATTTATGAACGTCTGAGCATCTATTAGAGTTACATTAAATTCATAAAATGTTTTACATTCTTGTATAAAGTCATCCGTGAAACTACCTGATATCAGAATAGCACCTTTGACTTTATAGCCATGTTTTTCGCAATGATTAACATACGCTTTAAGTTGTCGCGTTACACTCGAAAATTTAGAATAATCTTTTCTAGAAGATTTACATTCAACTATTATGATGTTTGAATCTCCTAAATCTATGATGATATCTGTCCTGTTTGTTTTTGTATTGATTTCTTTTCTGAGATCGTCACTTACATTCATACCTAAACGTCTTAAAACAGCTTTTGTGACATTTTCAAATGCTAATCCCATTTCTTCAGTTTTAATATTGACGCCATTATTTTTTAATCCATTTATGTCATTGTCGGCTATGA
>JAYEHL010000155.1:0-2111 GCA_034659515.1 Chloroflexota bacterium
GGCGGCTCCTCAGACTCGTTCTCAATACTGAACGCCGGGGTTAACGCAAATACCAGGGATACCATCGCCTTAAACTACGGCACCGGCGGAACCGCGGCTCTGTCGTTCAGTACCAATGATACACAGAAGCAGTTCTCCATCGAGATAGCCAGCGCCGATGAAGACGACGACAATGCAAACGAGACCCTGTACAAGGTGATGAACACCTCGATATCCTCCGGCTCTAAAGCGATCTTCAGCATGGACCACGCCGCCAATTCCCTGCTGTACACTAATTACGGTAATACGTCGGTGACGTACTCCGTGCAGATATTGAACGTGGCCTACCCACTTGAAGATGCCGGTACCAGTCTAAAAGCCGACGGCGTAGAGGTCTACACCAGCGGACTGTCGCTCGGCAGCCTCGGCGCAGTGAGCACACTGACGGAAAATGAGGACGACGAAGAATATCCCGCTTCAATGGATGAGGAAATTCAAACGAGCCCTGTCTATACATTCACGATCGATCCGATGGAGACGCATATAATCTCCCCGGACGACTGGTCCAACCTGCCGGAGGCGGAGATCGACGTAGAAGTCGAGGAGTGCGGCGACGGTGTCTGCGGCGAATATGAAAACCATATCTGTTGCCCCGCGGACTGCCCTTCCGGAAGCGCCGACGGTTACTGCGACGGCGCAAGCGACGGCAAGTGCGACCCTGATTGTATTGTAGGAACAGACCCTGATTGCAAAGAGTCAACGGTTATGAGCCTGCCGGTTATGGGCGGGGTGATCGGAGCGCTGGTGATGATATTGGCTATCATCATCGCTATCATGCTCCGCAAGAATGGCGGCTCCAAGAAGGCGGGAACCTGATACATATATGAACCTTACTCCTTAACTTCCAACGATACTATAGACGATGCGGTTCTTCCGTTATCTGCATAATTTTGACCAACCGTAAAATTAGAAAGAGAGATAACGAAGGGGGAGCCTTGAAAGGCCCCCCTTTTTTTATCAGCACCGGGGATTAATAAAACAAGCGATTGTGCACTCGGTATACAAAAGCCGGATTCGATCCTGAACCAACGCCGGTTGTAAGGATATTTGTGAGACAGTATACTGGACTCATGACTGTCTCGCCACCTCTTCCCGTCGAAATCGTCAGCCGGACCGCTCAACTTGACACTGCCGTTGAGGCAATGCTTGGCTCTCGAGACATCGCCCTTGATACCGAGTCTAACAGCTTCCTCCGCTATCCCGAGCAGCTCTGCCTGATTCAGATCGCTACCCGCCACAAAATCTACATCATCGACACGATCCTCCTTAAGGACATTACTCCCCTCAAAGAAGTTTTCGCAGATGCGTCCATCACCAAAGTCATTCATGGAGCGGACTACGACATCCGCTGCCTCGACCGGCATTACGGATTCCGTATCCGCAACCTGTACGATACCAGCATCGCTTCCCGCTTTGCTGGTTTGACCAGATTCGGGATGGCAGCCCTCATTGAAGATTTGCTGGGCGTAACTATCACTAAGAGCACAAAGCTCCAGCGATCCGATTGGGGACGGCGTCCGCTCTCTACCGAAGCCCTCGACTACGCCGCAGCTGATGTCCGCCATCTCTTCGCCCTGCGGGATAATCTGTCCCAACGACTCCAGGCTCTGGGGCGAACCGAATGGGTAGCCGAGGAGTGCGCTCTGCTGGAAGAAGTGCGCTATACCGCACCCAGTTTAGAGACTGCATACCTCCAGGTCAAAGGAGGCCGTGACCTGGATGAACGCGGCCTTGCCATTCTGCGAAGCCTGTTTATGTTTCGAGAAGAAGAAGCCAGGCGCCAACACCGCCCGCCCTTCTTCATAATACCTGACACCGCTCTGGTCGCTCTAGCCGCCAGTCCTGCAACAGCTTTCTCAGACATCCCCGGTCTCGGGCAGACCGGGCTGCAACGTTTCGGGCGCGGCCTCCGGCAAGCCTTACACGACGGTCTGACAGCGCCGCCTATCCGCAGGCCGCCCGCTATGCCTCACGAACGTATGAGTCAAGAACAGGTCCAGCGTCTGGATCGCCTCAAAGACTGGCGAACATCACTGGGGGTCGCCCTTTCCCTGGACCCCTCGCTCCTCTGG
>JAYEHL010000156.1:0-2090 GCA_034659515.1 Chloroflexota bacterium
CCGTAAAAGGACTGTTGCTTCGATTTGCTTCTCAGCATTGCTTAATCTCCTTGGCAATTCCTCTGCCTTAATCATACCTCGAAAAATATTTCGCCTCAATAAATCTTCGACTTTTTCAGCAGTCTCTGAATATATATCTATTTAATAAAGATATTGATAAAAAGATAATTCCTGTTATTATTAACCAAAAGGCTGCAAAGGTGGTTTTAGGAGGTATTCTAGACATGACCATAGCTATTCTCCTTTAATGAGGATTAAGATGAGGAATATGAATATATATTATGAACACCATCTGATGATTATTTATTCCATCCCCCACTTATCATACAGCCAATAAGCCTTCCATGTCATTTTATCCCACAAGGTCGCTATACAGTAGTCCTTTTCACCACCGTATGCCGTTACAGTCAGGAATACGTTGCTGTCGCAGTCGGTGATGTTGATCCATTGTGAATCGCTGAACAGGCAATCGATAACGAGCATGCAATCCGCCTCTTTGATCCCGGTATCATAATCCGGCGCGAGGAATCGATAGGTTCTCCCTGTCGTATTTATTCTCAGTTCTGACCCCCTCTCCTCATCGATGAAGATATAGGTCCAGACGGTTACACTTGCAGTATCGATGCCTAACCCGCCGTCATCGTCGGTTACGGTGAGGGTGACTGTATAATCGCCGCTTGAAGTGTACGCATGAGTCGGGCTCAGTGTGCCGGTGACTATTGGAGAGCCATCGCCGAAGTCCCACTCGATTGAATGGGTATCGAGCCATCCGGGATCGATAAAGCTGCCGCTGAAGCTTATGGGTGTGTTCACTAGAGCATTATCTAAGTGAGACCCTGCGTCCACTGTCGGCGCGATATTGTTTACCGTCACGGTTGTTGTGACTGCATCTGTTGCCCCCTCATCATCGGTAGCAGTGAGTGTCACTGTGTATATGCCATTGTCACCATAGGCATGGATGGAAGACTCATCGCCTGTCACTTCCGTTGAGCCGTCGCCGAAGTCCCATTCTATAGTATGCGTGTCGCCGGTTCCAGGGTCGTTGAAACCGCTGCTGAAGCTCACGGGCGACCCAGAGAGCACGTAATCCACGTTAGCTCCCGCGTCGACCGTCGGGGCGACATTGTCCACCATCACCGTCGTCACGGCCGCAGTAGCCTCCCCGGCATCATCGGTCACCATGAGCCCGATAGTGCCGCTATAATCATCGTTCCACGTGAAGGACGGCATTACGCCGGTGGCGTCATCGTATGCGCCGTCGTTATCCATGTCCCATTCGTAACTTACGATCGTTCCATCCGAATCGTATGAAGCGGAGCCGTCGAAAGCCACCGGCAAACCTTCATCAGCCGTGTAAGGCCCGCCGGGATCGGCCACCGGCAGCCTGTTTATTATTTCGAAAAGCTGTCTATATAATAAGGCAGGTAGTCTGTATCGCCGTCAAAGCCATATTCGACATAATAGAAATCGCTCGGCGTTTGATTGAGTGTTATGGAAGCGGTTGCAATACCGCTGGAGTCAGTTAAGGCTGATGCCAATTGGTTTCCGATCACGAAGTTGATTGTCTTACCGGGCAACGGGCTGCCATTATCTGTGGATAATGTTGCAGTTAAGTTGACCGTGTCAAATTTGTAACCGCTGAGAGCTCCGGTATAACTGAGGTTGGTAGCTGTTCTTTGTTTTACCTCGAATGTATATGGTTCTGCGGGGATATCAGACATGGAGACGTTTTGAGCTAGTACGATAGGAGTATAACCCCATTTGTGTTCCATAGGAGAAGTAGTGAGAGTAAATGTATCTGAAGCGTTTGCATACGGTTCCGGTATTACCTGTATCAAGTAGTTGCCGGTCTTACGTTCAGGTATCCATATCTTAGTATCAAGTTGACCGTCTTCGTTAAAGTCCCATTTGTAGTACATTGCACCCAGTATCTGGTTTTCTGATCGGTTGACAATGAGGCCATCAGGGTCAATCAAGGTTAGATCTACAGGACAATATGCTGTGGTACTCAATGCATGCTCTGGTAGAATTGTATCGTAGTCTATGGTTCCATCTGGGAATACCTGTACAATCCTAACCTCAGGGTCATC
>JAYEHL010000157.1:0-2080 GCA_034659515.1 Chloroflexota bacterium
CCTGTAGGTTTTCCTTGCATTCGCGCACTTCTTCTTCCAGTCTCTTGAATTCGGATATCTCTATGCCGACGCCGGCAAGATAGGTATCGTTACCAAGTGTTATAAGTGACCCTGTCAGATGGTATGGCACAACGCGCCCGCTTTTTGAGACGGCTTCAACTTCTATGGAATCTTTCCCCTCGTTAAAAGTCCTTTCTATCCTCTGCTGAATCAAAGCCCTGTCTTTCTTGTGAAAAAGATCAAGCGGACTCATCTTTGATATCTTTTCAGCTGTGTATTCCGTCTCAATCTCGAAATTCTTATTCCATCTAACGAAACAGCCTTTGGTATCGATCATGTAGAAGACGCCGGGGAGGCTGTTGATTGTGGACTCAGAGAGGTTCTTTTCCTGCAACAGCGCTTCCTCGGCCATTTTCCGATCGGTGACTTCTATCATAGTTACCTGAACGGCGGGCCTGCCTAAGTATTCAATACGGTTGGAATGCATATCAACCCAGCGCACAGCGTTATCTCTATCGATCAAGCGGATCTCATATCTCGGAGGTAACGGTTTACCCTCCAGCCGGTCGCGCATTCTCCCCGATACAAGCTCTCGATCGTCGGGATGCACAAATGCGAGCACCTCTTCCGGCGTGAACGCCAGTATCTCCTCGACGGTATATCCCGCGGTATTCGCCAGGGCTTTATTTACGAAGACGATGCGATTATCCTGAATGATCATTATGCCCTGCAACGATTGTTCGACCAGCGCCCGGTACTTCTCCTCCGATTCTCTCAGCGATGCCTCGGCCTTCATACGCTCGGTAATGTCGATCCAGTTCGACATGTAATAAGCCAGCTTACCGTTTCTCTTTATAGCTTTGGCACTTACTTCGGCCCAGAACGGCTCTCCGTCCTTTCTCTTGAGCATCAGTTCTATCTTTCCGAATTCGTTCGGTATAGGGTTCTGATAGCTCCGAAACACCTTCACCGCGGTATCCTCGTTCCACCAGGAGTATGGTATTTGTTTTCCAGCAACCTCATCAAACGAATAGCCGGTAAGCCGTTCAAATGCAGGGTTAACATATTTGATCGATGTATCGGTCTCGTAAACTAGTATCGGGTTGGGAGCGTTATCGAGCAGGCTGCTGCTGAACTCTTCGCTTTCCCGCAGCGCTTCCATTAGCTTGAGCTCGGTGATATCGGTAGCGATTATTCCAAGGCCGGTGCCGACCTTGAATGCCTTTATCGCCAGGCGGGCATCGCCGAAGTTTGGATCGAGGATGATATTATCCAATTCTATGGGTTGGCCCGTTTCAATCACTTCCAGATATTGCTTGTGCCTGCCGCTTTCAACTATGCTCGGCATCAGTTCCAAGATGTTCTTGCCTATGAAAGTCCTTCTGTCGGTCCCCGGCGGCAGATATTTGAGCGCGGCGTTGTTTATGTCGATGAGGTTGAAATTTGCATCCAGCAATAAGAAAACATCGTTAGCCGATTCCATGAACTGGCGCAGTTTCTCTTCAGTATAACGGAGAGACTCCTCGGTTTTTTTACGATCCATATCTGCGGCAGCGAGATCATCGATACGCTGACGCAATTCGAGCAATTCTGATATAAGCTGGTCTTTGGCCTTTGATTCCTGGCTTATTCCCTGACTGTCTATAATGCCCAAGACTTTAACGATGTCGTTTTTCTTGAAGGGCTTCTGCAGTATAAACAGGGAGCCGGCTGACATGGCGTCCATGGCTATTGGCTCGTCATCCTGACTGGTGCCTATAACGATCGTGGATTTGTTATCCTTAGTCCTTATAGCTGATATCGTTTCGGTATTGTCTGCAGTCTGCAAGGCGAGGCTTAAGAAGATAAGAGAATACTTGCGCTTGTCGAGCTCCCGTATCGCTTTTTCCAAGTTTCCGACGATGGTGGCTTTGAACTGTTCTTGAGTTGAGATTATGTTGTTGATCTCCAGCGCGTCGATATCATCGCCGATAATCAGGACATTCTTTTCGACAACTTTGGACTTATTGGCAAACCATTCATCGAGAACGATTCTGTTGAATCTCCAGTGGCCTCCAATCTTGTAGGCGGGAATTTCGCC
>JAYEHL010000158.1:0-2045 GCA_034659515.1 Chloroflexota bacterium
GAACGCCATATCGTCCTCCACGGGCGACTGCGGGAAAATGTAGAACGCCCCCTGCGGCTTGACCAGCGAGTATCCCATATCGGACAGGCCGTCGCACAGCATATCGCGCTTCTTTTCATACTGACTGATATCGACGCAAGACTCCTGCAGGTCGCGCACCACGTTCTGCATCAGCGCAGGCGCGTTCACAAAGCCCAGCGTCCGGTTGCAGAACACCATACCCGCGACCAGCTCGTCGCGGCCTTCGCACTGCGGATTGACGGCGATGTAGCCGATGCGCTCGCCCGGCAGCGCCAGGTCCTTGGAGTAGGACGTGACCACTATCGACTGTTGGTGATGCTCGAACACATACGGGCAATCGACGCCGTCGTAGGCCAGCCGCCGGTAGATGTCGTCGCTGATGAGATAGATCTCCGTGCCGTATTCCGATTCCTTGCGTTGAAGCACATCGCCGATGCCCTTCAGCACGTCGCCGCCGTAGACCGCGCCGGTGGGATTGTTGGGCGAGTTGATGATGACCGCCTTTGTCTTTGGCGTGATGCCCTTCTCCAGCGCGGCGATGTCCGGGAGGAAACGCTCGTCGGTGGGTACTATCACGGGGACGCCCTGCACGTTGTCGATGTAGTAGATGTATTCGACGAAGTAAGGAGAGAAGATGATCACCTCGTCGCCCGCCTCCACGACGGTCTTGAGCGCGACGTTGAGGCCGCCGGCGGCGCCGCACGTCATAACGATATCGTTCATGCCGAACGGCATGCCTGCGGCGTTCGACAGGTACTGCGCGACGGCGGTGCGCGTCTCAGGGTAGCCCGCGTTGGGCATGTAGCGGTGCATGCCGGCGAGGGGTTTATCGGCCCATTTTCTAAGCTCGCCGCGGAACGCGTCCGGCGGCTCGATTATGGGATTGCCCAGCGAGAAATCGAAGACGTTCTCCTCGCCGTATTTACGCTTGAGGGCGATGCCCTGCTCGAACATCTTGCGTATCCACCCGCCCTCGGACATCTGTTTCTGCAGTTTGCTGGAGATTGGCACGATAAGACTCCTTGTCTACTGCCTATAGATTTCTTTCCTGTGGCCGACCTTCACTACCCATATAGTGAGTTCGTCGTCTTGAATTGAGTAAATAATGCGATATCTCCCCTGACGCAGTCGATACCGATCTTGATCTGTCAATTTCTCACACCCGCGCGGGCGCGGATCACCGGTGAGCTTCTCTATACGTTTTAGAATTCTTTCTAGATCCTTCTTAGGAATTACCGTAAAATCCTTCCAGACGGATTCCCTAAAGAAAATCCTATATGCGGCCATCTTCCTTCAGCCTTTTTACCATCTCGCTGTAGCTGACCAGAGGCTCGTTGGCTCTCTCGTCAAACGCCGCGAGGTCATCTGCGTCATCAACGAGAGATTCCTTTATCGCTTCGTTCACCAGCTCCGAGATGGAGCGGGATGTTTCGACCGCCTTCAGCCGTAATGCTTTATGCAAATCGGGATTGAGATAGATTGTCGCCCGTTTAGTCATCAATGACATGACACCACCCCCTATCGGCGACATTATAACATCACAACGTTATAACGTCAAGATGGTGTTACATGCGTAATTGGAAAATAAGTTTGTACAGGCGCTACATCGTCCGTCCCACGGCTTCCGCGATCGGCTTCAGCTCGGCCATAAGCTTCTTGAAGGCGGGGATGTCCAGCGACTGCAGGCCGTCCACCAGCGCATCCGCCGGGTTGGGGTGCATCTCCACCAGCAGGCCGTCGGCCCCGGCGGCTACGGCGGACTTGGCGATGCTCGGCACGTAGGCCGCATGCCCCGCGGCGTGGCTCGGATCGACGATAACCGGCAGGTGACTGAAACGCTTGACCACCGCTATCGAGCTGATGTCCATCGAGAAGCGGATGCTGTCCTCGAAGGTGCGTATGCCGCGCTCGCACAGAATCACGCGGCGGTTGTCGCCGGCCATCAGGTAATCGGCGGCGGTAAGCCACTCAGTCACGGTGGCGGACAGGCCCCTCTTGAGCAGGATGGGGTGCTTCAGCTTACT
>JAYEHL010000159.1:0-2031 GCA_034659515.1 Chloroflexota bacterium
GATAATGAATGGAAGGTAGTATATCTCTGAGGAAAATGTATCTTTTATCTTCTCGTCGAGCTGGACCACGGGGTTGCCGGTGGGATTATCACTGGCTATCTCCGTGGGGGCCATCTTCAGCATCGGCCAGAGCAGCCCCAAGGTTATTAGTATCGTCGCAATGATGATCCACGCGGAATGTCCGGAGAGGGCTCTTCCAAGCCATGAATAGAAACCCTTCGGTCGGTGGCGACTCTTTTGCATCTAAAGGCTCATTCCGTCGCTGGCTGCATCCCATGTGGTTGGGAGGCCTGTATATACTATCATAAATCGAAATAGTTAAGGATAGCCTGATCCATCTCCCGCAGAAACCATTCGCGGCGCGTTTCCTTCCTCTTGTTGTCATAGGCCATCGAGGCGAATGTGATCTGTTTCATTTCAATCCCCCGTTGTTGGAATAATCTACGTACATATTATCTCATAGTTCTATTGCCAATGGGAACTTGTTCAGAGATTCCTTAAGCACTTTTTTTGAGACGGATTCGAGGAATTGTAAGCTTTTTTATTCGATTGTCTTCCGTTACAATTTCGCCGCGAGCCAGTCGGCGTTTCTCCCGCCACGAGTCGATCCAGACGATCAGCGCCGGCAGCACGATAAGTGTGCTGACCAGAGCGAACAGGACGTTCACTATCGTCACTATGCCGAAGTCGCACAGGATGGGGAAATTCTGCGCAATGAGCAGTGCGCCGAATCCGCCTATGACCGTTAGTCCCGAAGCGATGATGGCGCGCCCGATTCGCTTGATAGCGGTGATCATAGCTTCGGCGGGTCCTTCGCCCTTATCGCGCTCTTCGTAATAGCGCATCATGAGCAGTATGGTGAACTCCACGCCGATTCCGATGATAAGCGCACCCATGGTGGCGGTTGCCGGGGTATATTTTATTCCGGCGAGGAACATTATGCCGCTCGACCATCCGATTATAAGGGCTATAGGCAGGACTGCCATAGCTACCTTTAAGAAGTTGAACCTGAAGAGCAGCAGCAGGCCGCCGACAATGAAGCCGAACCCGATGAGCGTCATCTGCACTCGTCCCCCGCCGAGAGAGTTGAGTAGTTCGGCGCTCATCAGCGGCATGCCGGTAATGGCAACTTCGACGCCTTCGGGATGATCGGACGCGTAGCTCTCCAGTATCTCTTTGGTTTCTCGTACCTGTTCTCCGCTCATATCCCCGATAGTCGCTATGATATTGGCGGCGGTGTAGTCCTCGGTGATCAGATTGGATTTGATCTGCGAAGGTAAGACACCGAGGTAGTTTTTCACCTCTTCCGCGGTTTGGGGCGTCTCACCTCCAATAGCCGCGATAACCTGCTGGAGTGCGCTGCCGACGCTCTGCGTGCCGGTGATTAGATCCAATTGCTCCTCATTAATGCGATCCTCGAGTTGAAGCATCCAGTCCAATATCTCAGGATCGGTTACGTCCTCAGCTTCCACCATCACGTTCAATGAAGCGAGATTGCCAGCGACCTCCTCAACAGCCTGCAAGTTTTCAATCACAGTGAGGTCCTGTGAAATGAACTTGAGCTGATCCGTCTCGGTCTGGATGTAATTGTCACTGACCAGGCCCGCGACCGTCAACGTCAGGGCGATGGGGATGATTATGAGCGGGTGTTTGACCACCCACGGGCCGAGTCTATTAAGCGCACTGTCGACAACGTGCCTGCGTTTCTGCGCTTCTTTGCCGGGTGCCATTATACCCAGGCGTTCCCGGTGTAGCTCTATGCCCAGGCTTATCGTGGATGCCAGGATGGCGAAGACTGTAATGCCGATGCCGATAGCGAAACCTATGTTTGTAAACGATGGTTCGGTGGCGATGAATACTATGCCCAATCCCACGAGTCCCAGGGTCAGGACTGCTGAGGCAACTTCAGGGCCGAGAGTGAACTTGTTTCTTGGCTTCAGGATTCGCTTTGGCTCTTTAGCTTCGGTCTTTTTCGCGTCAACGAGACGGTCGCGTCTGTAGAGGGCGGCCAGAAGTACGAAAATCGATAGC
>JAYEHL010000160.1:0-10385 GCA_034659515.1 Chloroflexota bacterium
CCAGAAAGGTGGCCCTCACTGCGTGCATGCGCAAGCTTCTCACAATCCTGAATGCTATGCTTAAAAATGGTTCTCATTGGTCGCCAGTTTGTATAGAAAACTCTTGACAATCAAGACAGTTGCTACGCGATACGTATCACCGACCATTAATGTAGGGGCGCGGTCTTCGCGCCCTTTATTATTTGGGCAGGATGACCCTGCCCCTACGGAACATACATCGTCGACCTGCGACGTTGGGGCGATGGGCCATTCGCCCTCCCTGGATTGCCCGATCAAGTCGGGCAATGACATGATTGAGAAAAGGTGTCCTTCCAAATGATTTGTTCTTGGAAGGACCGGGGTTTTAGAAGTGTCCCGTAGGGGCGAAAAATTCTTCGCCCTTACACTATAGCCAACGTATGGGGGACCAGCAGGGGGTTCGGTTGTCACTTATCCGACAACCCTGTAATGAACTCCTCGATAGCGGCGAAATAACCGTCACCGCCGACGATGTATGTATCGT
This sequence comes from Chloroflexota bacterium, assembly GCA_034659515.1. GTDB lineage: Bacteria > Chloroflexota > Dehalococcoidia > E44-bin15 > E44-bin15 > JAYEHL01. Next base: position 503 of record JAYEHL010000160.1, read on the forward strand.
TATGACCCGCCCCGTCGATGGCGCAGAACTTCTTCGGCTGGTTGGCGGCTTCGTACAGCTTCCTCCCCGACTCGAAGGGCACCACCTCGTCGGCGTCGCCGTGGAGCATGAGCAGCGGCACTCCGAAATCAACGTAAAGAAAAAGGTGCGGCCCTTTATAAGACACACCTTTATAAATACTATTCAACCTGCTTAACGATTACAGAGGTGTAGGGCTAGGGCGTCGGTGTAGGATACCCGTACCCGTAATATCCGCCGCCGCCACCAGGAAACTGATAATTCATCGGATCGGTGGAAAACGGCGTACAAGGAATCCCACCTAGAAAGGCGCATGACATCTCATCCTCTTCTATAAATACCGAGACCCCTTCTGCGATGAACTTCACAATACCGTCAAAACACGGAACGCATGTTTTTGGAATGAAGTCCACCACCGTATCGAACAACGTCCCTTGCGCGATTGCCGAACCGGCTTCGGTTACAATTTCATATGTTAACAAGCCTTCTCCTGCTTCTACGTCGTGATGGAGAGTACCTATTAAATGATTGATCCTGATGACAACAGCACCGCCGTAGTCACTCATTTCTTGGATAGTAAATTCAGTATTCGGATCAACATCCATCTCGCTGCCGTCGAAGAACAGAACAGCGGCATACCCATCGGCGCCCGTCTTCAGCGAATCGCCTACACCGATCTCCGTAACGGAACCGGCATCTACCCATTCCTCGCTGCCGCTATACTTTACAAGCACCTCCCCTGCGACGGACGAGAGCGCGGCCGTTAGCGCACTCGCATCCGGAGTAGCTGTAGCAGTCGGAGTGGCTGTAGGAGTCGGGGTAGGAGACGACTCGTCTCCCCCGCCACAGGCGACAAGAGGAACGATCAATACCGAAACAAGCAGCAAGCCAATCCATCGATAAACCGCATGAGACCCTTTCATAAAACCCCTCCCTCTCTTCACTCAACTCGTGAATATTGAGGCTACATTACACCCTAGATTGGTATATCCTAACCCCTCCTATTATGCAATGTCAATACCGCTAGCGGTATTATGTCTCTAAACCTTCAATAAACTCCTCGATAGCGGCGAAATAACCGTCACCGCCGACGATATACGTATCGTTGTGTCCCGCTCCTTCGATGGCGCAGAACTTCTTCGGCTGGTTGGCCGCCAAGTACAGCGAACACCCCGACTCGGAAGAGACGACCTCGTCGCGGTTGCCGTGGAGCATGAGCAGCGGCACTTTAATCCTCTTGATCTTAGCCAGCGAATCGTATTTGATCGGCGGGATGGTTGGCGGCAGCTCGAAGATATCGGTCAGCGATGTAAAAGTCGATTCGAGGATGAGGCCCAGGCACGGCACCTTGCTGGCGAGATCGACGGCGACGGCACCGCCCAGCGAACGCCCGAATATGACGATTGAATCCTTATCGACATCGGGGCGCGAGTGCAGATATTCGAGGGCCGCCTGCGCATCGCGATAAGTGCCCTCCTCGGTGGGCCTCCCCTGGCTTCGGCCATAGCCGCGGTAATCGAAGATGAAGATGTCGACGCCGAGCCTATCGTGCAGGAGTTTCATATTATGCAGACGGTCGCCGATGTTCCCCGCGTTGCCGTGACACCACAGGATCGTTATGTGACCGGCTCCCGGAACGAACCACCCGTGAAGCCTCAAGCCGTCTACCGTATCGAAATACACGCTATCGAACGGCATGCCCCATTCCTCGGGATCGCCGGCGAAGCATCCGTCGGGGAAAAAGATATCGTCTTCCGGCAACATCTCGTTCATCGCAGCATGGTCACGTAGCTGTTCAGCGGCACTCCCATCGAGTCCGCCACCGGCCGGCACTTGGCCATCGAGCAGTGTAATATCCTGCCCTCGGCGGGGAGCTCCGACAGCCCCTCCCAGTGGCCCATGCCCTTTGCCAGTATCACATCGGCCTCCTCGAACGCGCGCCTGAACTCCTTCGAGGCCAGATCGAATATCACGCCCGGCATGGCAAGCCCGGTGGTGATCACGCGGCCCAAGCGACCGTCGAGACCCGCCCGGCGCAGATCGTCGATGGTTGTGTCGTTCTGCACCGGCGCCTCCTTGACAACGTACGTCACAGGGACGCATCGAGCCAGCCATTCGACCAGCGGCAGATCGAAGAACACCTCACCCGCGTTGTCGGCGAGGAACAGCAGGCTCCTCGCTCCATCGAGCTTGCGTTGAAACGCATCCGAATCGTCGACGGCCAATTGCAGCGGTGTCTCCATATCGCTCTTGACGTCATCGAAGTCACGGAAAAAATCGATGGAATTGCCCAGAACGGACAGCGACAGATATCCCTTGAGGTTCCTGAGATAGTACGAGCCCATCTGCGCCGACAGCTCGCGGGAGAGACGCATCTCGGTTTCCTTCATGCCATGATACGGGTCGGGATTGCCGGTGACCCTCTTCACCTCGCTGTGGATACTGGTGGCGATATTGAGGGTAAGCGCGTCGGTGGAGAAATCCTGAGCGAGTACGTTCATACCGGCACTGAGGGCCTCCGCCCTTAGCTCTTCATCGGTGGTTGCCAGCCGCGCCGCCTGGCGGACGAGGCGCGAGAGACACGAATAGCATTCATCTACAGCTTTCACACATCCAATTATATTGTCAAACTTGCCCGCGGGCAACTCCAGGGAATATACTTGTGGAGCCATGAAGCGAAGGGAGACGGGCGACAAGGGGGAGAGGATCGCCGCCGAATACCTCTCTGCGCACGGTTACCATATTCTGGAGTGCAACTTCCGTACCAGGGAGGGCGAGATCGATATTGTAGCCGAAAGCGATGGCACCCTCGTCTTCGTCGAGGTGCGTACAAAAACGAGCCGTAACTTCGGCACGCCGGAGGAATCGATAACCGTGAGGAAAAAGGCGCGCCTCATCGCCCTAGCCGAGGCGTATATCGACGGACACGATGACGCCCCGGCATCCTGGCGCATCGATGTGGTGGCGATAGAGCTGGGACCCGGCGGCAAGCCCGCGAGGCTGGAGCATATCGAGAACGCCACCGATTGGGGCATGGCGTAAGTATTTACCGGGTAGAACCGATGTGATAGAATTAATCGTTAGGGAAGTGCGATTATGCCAGTTTATGAATATTTGTGTAAAGATTGCAAACGGCGCGTGAGCGTATTGCTGCTGAGGTCGAACACCAAACCCAAGTGCCCCATCTGCGGTGGTACCGATCTCGATCGCCGTTTCTCTTCATTTTCCGTCCGCGGTACTTACAAAGACCTCTACGAGGACATCCTCGGTGACAACCAGCTCACCAGCGGCATGCTCCGCAACGACCCACGTGCGATGGCGGAGTGGAGCAAGCGGATGGGCAAGGGGATGGAGACCGGCCATGAGCCAAACGAGTACGACGAGCATGTAGAACGGATGGAACATGGCGAATGGCCCAGCATACCCGGTGTCACCGCACCGCTGACCGAGCCGCCGCCATCGGAAGAATAGGGGTGAGCGAGCATCTATGCCGATCTACGAGTTCGAGTGTAAGGGATGCAAACAGAAGGTAAGCATCTTCTTCAGGGACACTTCCAAACAGGCCGTCTGTCCCGAATGCGGCGGCAGTGACTTGAAACGCCTGATATCGAAAGTTGCCTACCACAGCTATGCCGGAGTGTGGAGCGACGAAAAGGGACCGCCGCCTGCACTAGGTAACGATGAGTATTACAGCGACCCGCGAAACATCGGGCGCCATACCGAACATCGGCTCAATCAGCTTGGAATAGACATGCGCGGTGAGGAGTACGGCAAAGCCTTCTCCGAGGTTAACGAGATGATCGACAAGGCCCGCGAGGGGGAATTGCCGGACAAGATCAAGGACATATAAATTCAATGTTACGTCTCATCGATGCCAACCTCAATCGTCTCAGCGAAGGGCTACGTCTTCTAGAGGACGTAGCTCGTTTCATGCTTAACGACGCCGCGCTAAGCTCCCGACTCAAGACCCTGCGCCACGATACGATTGCGGAATGCGCTTCCCTCCAGCGTCAGCTGCTCAACGCCCGCGATTCACAGAACGACGTCTCCGCCTTCTCCAGCGAGGAGATGCGACGCGCCGACGTGCCATCGATCGTCAGCGCCAACGCACGCAGGGCCACCGAATCGTTAAGGGTGCTGGAGGAGCTCGCCAAACTGCCCGATGCACAGCTCGACCCGATGACGTTCAAGAAAGCCCGCTTCGCCGTCTACGATATCGAAAGGGAGATATTCGGGAGGGTCACGCGACGCGACAAGCGGATCGAGGGCCTCTACGTGATTATCGACCGCGAGGCGCTGGGGAACAGGGATGAAGTCGATATCTGCCAACAGGCGATCAGCGGCGGGGCAAGGGTGGTTCAACTCCGAGATAAAGCGCGACCCAAGGCCCGGGTGCTCGAGTCGGCACAGCGGCTCAGCGAGGTGTGCGTGTCGGCTGAAATACCATTTATTATGAACGATTGCGCCGACGTCGCCATTGCCGCAAAAGCCGATGGCGTACACCTGGGACAGGGCGACCTGCCGATACCCGCAGCCCGCTGCCTGTTGCCCATCGATATGCTGATCGGCTGCTCAATCAAAACAACCGAACAGGCGCTTCAGGCGGAGGCCGACGGCGCCGATTACCTGGCGGTGGGCTCGATCTATCCCACCTCTTCGAAAGTCGATACGGCAGTGGTCGGAATCGATAGGCTGCGCCGTATTAGGGAGGCGGTATCGCTGCCGATCGTCGCGATAGGCGGAATCACCGCCGACAACGCCGGAGCGGCGATCGACGCCGGAGCCGACGCCGTAGCTGTGATCGACGCCGTGCTGGGAGCCGATGATGTGGAATGCGCCGCCCGCAGGATAGCGGAGAGGCTGGAGGCAAAATAAGTGGGAAAGATAACGACCCAGATTGAATCGATAGCGGAGAGGGCGCGTGCCGCCTTCACTGCCAAGGACGTAGCGCGCGAGCAGGCGCTTCGGGCGTCGCGGGATACCATCCGATATTGTTCCACCGCGATACGCTCGGTGCATCGCGGCGAGTACGACGAGGCGAGGAAGCTGCTTGGATCCGCACGCGCGTTACTTGATAAAATCGATGAGGTTCTGAAAGACTATAAGGACCTGTACCATGCAGGCTTCGTATACAGCGCCCAGAAGGAATACGTGGAAGGATGCGCCACGCTGGCCCTGATAGTGGACAGCACCATCCCCGATCCGGAAGAACTGGGCATTGATTACGCCGCCTACTTAAACGGTATCGCCGAGGCGGTGGGAGAACTGCGCCGCCATATCCTCGACATCATCAGGAAGGGCGATAACGCACGATGTGAGGAGCTACTCGAGGCGATGGACGATATCTACGGAGTGCTGGTCACCATAGACTTCCCCGACGCCATGACCGGAGGTCTGAGACGTACCACCGATTCGGTGCGTGGCATACTGGAGAAGACCAGAGGAGACCTGACCGTAGCCTCCCAGCAATGGAAGCTGGAGGAAAAGCTGGACAACCTCGAAAATAAAATTAAATAGGAGGTGTATATGGACCCAATTTATTATGCGGTAATAGCGGGAGTCCTGGGACTCGTTGCTGCCGCATCATTTGCCGCCTACGTGCTGCGGCAGGATGAAGGCGATGAACGGATGAGAGAGATCTCAGCCGCCATCAAAGAGGGCGCTATGGCCTTCCTAAAGCGAGAATATCAAATACTGGCTATATTTGTGGTGATTCTCGCAATCGCGCTGGGCTTTATTATCAGCGGATGGGCTGCCTTTGCCTTCGTTTTTGGCGCGGTGTGTTCGGCGGTCGCGGGCTTTATCGGGATGAACATTGCCATCAGGTCCAACAACCGTACTGCGGCTGCGGCTGCTAAAAGTTTGAACCAGGGATTGAGAGTCTCATTCCGCAGTGGCGCGGTGATGGGTATCTCGGTCGTTGGTATTGGTATCCTAGGCTTGAGCATCCTATACTTTGCTTTCAATGGGAATGTGGACTTTCTGGAAATTATCCCCGGATTCGGCTTCGGCGCGTCGCTGGTGGCCATTTTCGCCAGGGCCGGAGGCGGTATCTACACCAAGGCAGCGGATACCGGCGCCGACCTGGTCGGCAAGGTGGAGCAGGGCATCCCTGAGGACGACCCTCGCAACGCCGCCGTTATCGCGGACTTCGTCGGCGACAACGTCGGTGACGTGGCCGGCATGGGCGCCGACCTGTTCGAGTCCTATGTGGATGCTATCATCGCCACTATGACGCTTTCTATGGTGGCGGTGGGCGCTGCTCTGTTCGCCGGAACCGAAAGTGAGATAGAGAGGGCTGCCTGGCATCTGCCGATGATGGTGGCTGCAGGCGGTATCATCGCCTCCCTCATCGGAGTGTTCTTGGTCAGAGTGGGCGAGAAGCCGGAGATGAAGGCGCTGCTTAACGCTCTCAGGCGCGGCACCTTCTCCGCGGCCTTCCTGACCGCGGGATTTTCCGCTCTGGCGGTACACTTCCTCGGCGCTTCATGGGGAGTATGGGGAGCTATCATGACCGGTCTGATCGCCGGTGTATTGATAGGAGAGAGCACCAACTACTTCACATCATACGAATTCGGCCCTACACGCGGTGTTTCCAAAGCGTCTCAGACCGGCGCGGGCACCAACATCACCAAGGGATTTGCCGTCGGTTTGATGAGCGCCATACCGCCGCTCGTGGTAATCGCAATCGCAATCCTGGTGGCAAATCACTTCGGTAGCATCTACGGAATAGCGATTGCCGGTATCGGTATGCTTTCCACACTCGGTGTCACACTTGCAACCGATGCCTACGGGCCGGTGGCGGACAACGCCGGCGGCATCGTGGAGATGTCGGACCTGCCCGAGGAGATCAGGGATCGCACCGACGCCCTCGACTCACTGGGCAACACTACTGCGGCAACAGGAAAGGGTTTTGCTATCGGGGCTGCCGGACTTACAGCTCTGGCACTGATGCTCTCGTACGCCTTTGCCGCTGAAATCGTGACGATTGAGGGTGGGGTGATCGATGTCAGCAACGTCAGCCTGCTGGATCCACTTGTAATCGCGGGGGTCCTCCTCGGCGTGCTGATGCCCTGCCTCTTCTGCGCCCTGACTCTCGATGCGGTGGGACGGGCCTCCTTTGCCATAATCAACGAGGTGCGCCGCCAGTTCCGTGAGATCAAGGGGATCATGACCGGTGAGGGGAAACCGGAGTACGGAAAATGTGTCGATATCGCCACTAAATCCGCCCTCAAGGAGATGATCGCGCCGGGGCTCCTCACCGTAGCGATACCCGTTGCAGTTGGTTTCATACTGGGGCCTATAGCTCTGGCGGGTTTCCTCGTCGGCGCTGTCGCCTCGGGGTTCATGATGGCTGTGATGATGTCCAACTCCGGTGGCGCGTGGGACAACGCAAAGAAATGGATCGAGACCGGACAGTTCGGCGGCAAGGGATCGGACTCCCATAAGGCCGCAGTCGTCGGCGACACCGTAGGAGATCCGTTCAAGGATACTTCAGGGCCCTCATTGAACATCATGATAAAACTGATGTCCATTGTGGCGCTGGTTCTTGCACCGGTGCTTAAGGGCACAACCGGGCTGCTGGGCTAACCGCGAAGAAACGGGTTATGCTGGCGCTCGGTGCCAATAGTGGTTTTAGGGCCATGCCCGGGGTAGACGACAGTCTCGTCGGGCATGGCCATCAATTTTCTCTGGATGCTGTCGATAAGAACTTCGTGGCTGCATCCGGGAAAATCGGTGCGCCCGACACTGAAGTTGAAGAGTGTATCGCCTACAAAGACGATGCCGTGACCATACAGGCAGATACCGCCCGGGCTGTGTCCCGGTGTGTGGAGAATAGTAAAGCTGAGGTCGCCGATCTCGACCACATCGCCGTCCGTGAGAAAGCGATCAGGTGTTGGCGGCGATTCGACCGGCCCGCCTACCATCATGCTGATCATGCGTGAGGCCCCCGCCGATTGCTCGCCGAAGGGCTCGTCCCGATGCAAGGCGAACTGGGCACCCGTCTCCCTGACGACATCGGCCAGCGCCATCGTGTGGTCAGGATGCGTATGGGTGGCGACAACGAGCTTTATATCGAGGCCCAGTTTGCGAACGTTATCCATTATGAACTTAGGATCGGCGGCGGGATCGATGATCATGCCATCGTTGGTGCTCTCGGAACCAACGATGTAGCAATTCGTCATGAAAGGTCCGATTTCAAGTCCGCGTAAAACCATATAGCCATTTTTTCACGATTCGAGTTGCCGTGTCAAGGCTTTGACATTGGAACGCAAAACTGGTAATTTTTTGTAGGCAATCTTTTTACGGGAGACGCGATTGAAAGCAAGCATGGAAAAGATCGTTTCATTGTGCAAGCGACGGGGTTTCATATTCCAATCCAGCGAGATTTACGGCGGAATGTCCGCCTGCTGGGACTACGGCCCGCTGGGGGCTGAACTGAAACGAAACGTCAAAGAGGCTTGGTGGTGCGCCATGGTAAAAGAGAGGGACGACGTTGTGGGCATCGATGCCAGCATCTTGATGCACCGCGACGTCTGGGTCGCCAGCGGCCACGAGCAGGGGTTCGCCGATCCGTTGCGTGAGTGCAAGTCGTGCCATAAGCGATGGCGCGGCGATGATTTGGAGAACGATAACTGTCCTGAATGCGGCGGCGAGCTTACAGAGGCGAAGATGTTCAATCTGATGTTCAAGACCTTCGCCGGGCCGGTGGAGGAGGATGCGGCCATCGCTTATTTACGCCCCGAGACGGCGCAGGGCATCTTCGTCAACTTCGCCAACGTGCTCGATACGACGAGAAAGAAGCTGCCGTTCGGCATCGCTCAGATAGGCAAGTCGTTCCGCAACGAGATAACCACCGGCAACTTCATCTTCCGCTGCCGCGAGTTCGAACAGATGGAGATGGAGTATTTCGTCAAGCCGGGCACGGATAATGAGTGGTTCGAATATTGGCTGGATGCGAGGTTCAACTGGTATTCAAAGCTGGGTATAAAGAAAGAAAACCTCAGGCTGCGCGAGCATGCAAAGGAGGAGCTGGCCCACTACGCACGGGCGTGTTCCGATGTCGAATACCTTTTTCCCATGGGCTGGTCTGAGCTCGAGGGCGTCGCCAGCCGCGGCGATTTCGACCTGACACAACATGCGAAGCACAGCGGCAGGGACATGAGCTATTTCGATCAGGATATCAAGGAGAAGTTCGTGCCCTATGTCATCGAGCCGTCGGCAGGCGTAGACCGCGGCGTGCTGGCCTTCCTCATCGATGCATACGACGAGGAGCCGGACAATGACGAGATACGAACAGTGCTTCACTTCCACCCGGACATCGCGCCGATCAAGGTGGCGATACTGCCGCTCAGCCGTAAGGAGAACCTGGCGGGCAAGGCCAGGGACGTCTACTCAGAGGTGCGCAAGCATATCACCTGTCAGTACGACGATACGCAGAGCATCGGGCGGCGCTACCGGCGTCAGGACGAGATCGGCACGCCGCTTTCCGTGACCGTCGATTTCGAGTCGCTGGAGGACAATGCTGTCACCATCCGCGACCGCGACAGCATGAAGCAGATACGCGTGCCCGTGCCCGTGCTGGTCGATACGCTTAAGAAGAAGCTCGACGGCGAGCCGATGGAGGTACTGCCCGAGGGCGGCAAATACTGGCTGGGGTTTAAGGAATCAATATAGACATCACTCATGAGTTGCTTTAAACATATCGTTTAAAAACCGAGGTGTCTCTTAAGGAACCTCTGAACAAGCTTATCCAAAGAATCCCTCCAGCTTCCCGAACGCTTTTCTCGACTTTCCGGGTAGTTCTCGATGTCGTGAGAGCCTTCGATCAGCCTGATTTCACTGGTTTTGCTACGGCGTTTCC